>JADGPT010000057.1 GCA_017882345.1 Bacteroidales bacterium | reverse complement strand
TTTCTTTTGGTTCCGTTTTTCTTGTGGACATTCTTAAAACCGGCTGGAAAAGATATTTGCAACCTATTGCTATTGTAATTCCTATATTACTTTTTATTCCAATGTACAATATATCTTTCCCCAATAAAAGCCCTGAATATATTGTGAAACACGCCAAGCTTTACCAGAAATTTGGCTTACTTCGTTGGGAAGATGGCAAAAACCACCCATTACCGCAAGACTATGCAGATATGCTTGGGTGGAAAGAATTGGCATTTAAAATGGACAGTATTTATTCAACTCTTCCTTCTCAATATCAAACACTTATTCTTTGTGACAATTACGGTCAGGCTGGTGCTATAAATTACCACACAAAAAATAGAAACATTACAGCTGTATCCTTCAATGCTGATTATATTAATTGGTTTCAACTGGATAAAAAGTTTAATAATTTAATACGGGTGAAAACTTTAGAAAGTAAAGACAATGAATTAAAAGAAACTAGTCCTTTTTTTGACACTTCTTATATAGCAGGATCAATAACAAATCCTTTTGCCAGAGAATACGGAACAACAATATTTGTTTTTATAAAGGCTAACATTGATATTAATATTAGAATAAAAAAAGAAATTGACGATACAAAAAACTACCGCTAACTTGATAAGATTGAGGACTAAACGAGAATATTCTTGTACAACTGGACAGTTTTAAATCTAACCCTACATATAACTCGGACGGTGCTTACGTAAAAGAGGGTACGAGGCTATGGCCATGTATTATGAGAAAATTGCTCCACATCCTAATGAATCGTTGTATACAAGACCCGTACGTACAGTGGTGTGAGAGGCTCCCCCCGTCAGTACACCTGACGGGGCAGCAGTCTACTCGATTGCACTAAATCCGGGCACCTGGCAAATATTCTATGCACTTACCACCTAAAAAGCAGACATTTTAGGACAACTTTTCCCGGGCTATCAGTTTGGGATATAAAATTTCCGTATTCGCTGGCACCTGCTTCCGGGAGACCTCACTGGACTCTCTCCCACTAAGAAGCTTATATAATGACATATAACCTTCGCAATTCATTACCTGGACTTTGCCCTCGCGCAAAAATTTTAAAATTCACCTTTGGTCCCAATTGCGCACATTTGCAAGTCATTCAGATCTAACCATCTACCCGCAGCTTGCAAAAAAATGTAATTTTGCCAAGTCACTTCACTGAAACACGGTAAATATTGCTAATTTTGTACATGGATAAAATAAATAAAAGTGAAAAATAGCTATATTGGAAACATTATAAATGAATTAGTTAACCAATTTACCTATGGCGATTCAAAGGAACGTTCCTGGATAGTTGGATCTAGCGGTGGACAAAACTCTAAGATTATAAAACATTAAAATATGTGGTGGCAGTATCTATTGGTTTTTTTCGGGGCATTTTTGTTTGATGTAGTACCTTTTCCCTTTCCTCCCGCTTTTACCATCATGGTTTTTTTACAAATCATGTTCGATTTGAACATTTGGTTGGTTATTGTAATTGGGGTTGCGGGTTCCATTTTGGGAAGATATATTCTTACTTTATATGTCCCGCTTCTGGCAGGAAGAATTTTTAAGCAGACAAAGAATGAAGACGTTCAGTTTCTTGGCAAAAAAATGAAAGAGAAGGTATGGAGAGGCCAGTTGGTAATTATTGCTTACTCTTTATTGCCCCTTCCAACGACCCCGCTATTCTTGGCCGCGGGCATGGCGAAAATAAAAGCTTTGTATATTATTCCAGCGTTTTTCATCGGTAAGTTCACAAGTGATACCATTGCTGTACATTTAGGCAAATATGCCGCAGAGCATGCCAAAAACATAATAGAAGAAGCATTATCATGGAAGTCAATTGCAAGTTTAGTGTTAGGATTACTTCTTCTCTGTGCTCTTTTATTTATTGACTGGCGTTCGCTAATCCAAAAGAAAACATTTAAGTTGAAATTTAAGATATGGAAGTAAAGTAAGGGGCGTTATTTCGTAACGTTGTGATCAAATGAAAACTAAAGACCATCTATGTCTGTAATCGATTATTGAAGCAATTGACAGGATTATTGATTATGCTTCAGGATTTGATTCCGCAGATGATTTTAATAATGACTATCGAAACTTTGATGCTGCAATGATGAATTTTGTAGTTATCGGAGAAATGGTTGATAAATTATCGGATGACTTCAAAGATGACTATGACAATATTGAGTGGATTAAGGTTTTAGGATTTAGAAATATTGTAGCTCATGATTATTTCGGGATTGATGGTGATTTTCTCAAAAGCATCTAAATGAAAAGTGAGAAAGAAAAGATGATTTCAGGTAAGCCTTACAAAGCCTTTGATGATGAGCTAGTGAATGAAAGGCGGTATGCAAAGGAGCTGATCTCTGATTTCAACTCCTTTCGGACGAATGAGACTATAAATCGTAATAAATTGATTAAAAGACTGTTGGGCAAGATTGGGAACTCATTCATTATAGAACCTCCCTTTCGTTGTGATTATGGTTACAATATTGAGATAGGAGAAAATTTCTATTCAAACTATAACCTGATTATCCTGGATTGTGCAAAAGTGCTGATCGGAGACAATGTTATGATTGGTCCTAATGTTAGCATATACACAGCAGGACATCCTGTGTATTATGAGATAAGAAATCAGGGATATGAATATGCCTTCCCTGTTAGTATAGGAAATAATGTCTGGATTGGAGGCAACGCAGTAATTAATCCTGGCGTTACCATTGGTGATAATTCAGTTATTGGTTCAGGCAGCGTTATTACAAAGGATATACCAGGTAATGTAATAGCAGCCGGAAATCCATGCAAAGTTTTAAGAGGAATAAATGAAGAAGATAAGTTGCATTATTATAAAAAACTAAAATTAGAATAAGAACAAATTCCGGTGATCACACTTTCAGCTCATTAAGCTGTTGCAATTAGTAGCCCCACCAGGAATCGAACCTGAATCTAAGGTTTAGGAAACCTCCATTCTATCCATTGAACTATGGGGCCAATTTCAGTCGCAAAAGTATATCTTTTTTTTATCATTCCAAACCTCAGGAATTTAATAGAACAGCTTACGGCATACGATGAATAACAGATGGAAGCAGGAAAGTCGTGTGTCTTGAGTCGTTAGTCATTTTCACTCTATACTGAAAAATAAATTATCTTTGGTTCCATAAATTACAAATATCATGAACTGGTTAGATGCTATTATAGTCGTTATCCTCATATTGTCCCTGGTAATGGGATTTATTAACGGACTCGTAAAAGAGGTGGCTTCTCTTGCTGCATTGATTCTTGGAATCTGGGGCGCCATCAAATTTTCGACTTTTACTGCCGGGAAACTTTATGATTATTTTGACATGACAGGGCATTACGTAGGCATAATTGCATTCATTATTACATTCGGAATAATTGTCGTGATTATTCATTTTATCGGGATACTGGCTGATAAAGTCGTAAATGCCGCTGCCCTTGGGTTTATAAACAGGATTCTGGGTATTGTATTCGGATTACTCAAATCAGTATTGATAATGAGTGTGTTCTTTGTAGTTCTGAATGCTATTGACGCGAGGAAATCATTTCTTCCTAAGAAGACAATTGAAGAGTCTAAGTTTTATAATCCGATTTCCGATATAGCCCCGGCTATCTTCCCGATAATAGGAGAGGGAGGGTTTAATCGCAGTTTCGACAGGTTTAAAAAGAAGCCCGAAGACCAGTCTATCTGACCCTGTTTCTTATATTTGCACTCTCAAAAAATGTTTTTATGAATTTTGTTGAAGAACTGAAATGGAGAGGCATGATACATGATATTATGCCGGGTACTGAAGAATTATTAAATAAGGAAAAAACCAGCGGGTACATCGGATTCGATCCTACTGCCGATTCCTTACATATTGGTCACATGGTGCAGGTAATGTTGCTTATGCATTTCCAGCGGAGCGGACATACACCCATCGCTCTTGTTGGCGGCGCAACTGGTATGATAGGAGACCCCTCCGGTAAATCAGAAGAGAGGAACCTGCTTGATGAGGTATCTCTGAGAAAAAATCAGGAAGCCATAAAGAAGCAACTTTCTAAATTTCTCGATTTCAAGTCAGATAATGATAACCGGGCTCTTATGGTAAATAATTATGACTGGATGAAGGAATATTCTTTCCTGGGTTTTATAAGAGATATCGGGAAACATATTACAGTTAATTATATGATGTCAAAAGACTCGGTTAAGAAAAGGATCGGATCTGAGTCAAAAGACGGAATGTCATTCACAGAGTTTTCCTACCAGTTAGTTCAGGGAACCGACTTTCTTCATCTTTTTAATCACTTCAATTGTAAGCTCCAGATGGGGGGCTCTGATCAGTGGGGGAATATTGTTACAGGTACAGAGCTTATCCGCCGTAAAGCTGGTGGAGAAGCCTTCGCTCTTACCTGTCCGCTGATAACTAAATCGGACGGGACCAAATTTGGTAAAACAGAATCGGGAAATGTATGGCTCGACCCTGAAAAGACTACACCCTATCAGTTTTACCAGTTCTGGCTGAATGTTTCCGACGAAGACGCTGCAAAATATATTAAGATCTTTACTGTTCTGGGTCAAAAAGAAATTGAAGATATCATTTCTGAGCATAATAAAGCTCCTCATGAAAGAGTTCTGCAGAAAAGACTTGCCGAGGAGGTCACGGTGATGGTTCATTCCAGAAGTGAATATGATGGTGCTGTTGAGGCATCGCAAATCCTGTTTGGCAAAGGGACCACAGAATCTCTGAAAAAGATGAATGAGAACACATTTCTGTCTGTTTTTGAGGGGGTTCCGGTTTTTGATGTTAAGATGGAGATTCTACTTAACGGAGTCACGATTGCTGATCTTTGTACAGAACATTCACAGGTATTTGCTTCAAAGGGTGAGTTAAGAAGACTTGTACAGGGAGGCGGATTTAGCTTAAATAAGGAAAAGATTGAAAACCCCGAGATAATTGTCAGTAAGGAATCTCTTCTGAACGAAAAATATCTGCTATTACAGAAAGGGAAGAAAAATTATTACCTGATTCGGGTTAGTTAGACGCTATTTTATAAGATCGGCAGCGATGATCGATACATCGTCAAAAGTTGAAGGATTATTGTGGGGTAGTCCGAGGTCCTTTATCATTTTCCTGATATTATTTTCGACAGGGTCGGTGTTACTTATATGGCGAATAATTTCCTTCGTTCCAATATCCGTACCATCAGCATATTTTAGTTCAGAAAGGCCGTCGGTATAGCAAACAATCTTTGAAAAATCTTTTATTATTATTTCAGATTTTTGTACAGCAGGTATTTCATCAAGCATTCCGATTCCTACACAGGAAGTCCTGAGATGAAGAGTCTCTCCGGTAGCAGTATTATAAAGCACAGGTGGATTATGGGCAGCATTGATATATTCAAGTACCCTGCTTTTATGATCATATCTTGCAACAAATAATGTAATGAATTTTTCTCCCGCGGCATTTATAACCACTATTGAATTGAGTTTTTTAACTAGTGTTTCAAGCTCAATATCGAATGTAAAAAGAGCTCTTAAGCTTGCCTGGAAATTTGACATTAGTATTGCTGCTGATATTCCCTTTCCGGATACATCAGCAATACAAAAACCCGTTTTTGTTTCTGAAAGCCGTATACAATCATAATAATCCCCGCCAACTTCATAGTGAGGATAATAAAATCCATTTACTATTATTTTGGGGTTTTTAGGCATTTGGCTGTTGTCGGGGATAAGCATTTTTTGCATTTTGGCCGCCAGCTCGAGCTCTTTTTTCAGAGCTTCCTGGACCAGACTTTCATTGAATAGTCTGATGTTCTCAATTGCAACTATAATGATGCTGGAAATAGTCTGTATGAAATTCAGATGTTTCAGTACAGGACTCATTCCCTCTCCTTCCTCCTCGATATCACCAATAAATATGAAAGCGAGGTGTTCGTTGTTATTATATACCGGGACAATTATATCAACTCCTTCGAAACCAAGATCAATAGCGCCGAAAAAAATTTCACAGATGCCCAGTAACTTTGATTTTACATCGATGGTTTCAAAATGTTTCGGGAAGCCGCCGTTCAAAAGGCACTCCCAGTTATCCGAATGTTTAAATATCAGGATTTTACCTATTCCCAGGTTGTTCCTCAGGATGAATTCATATTTCGATAAAAGGACTTCAGTTGGCAGATTCGCATTGATAGATAAAGTAATATCAAGCAATGAGTCTAATTTGAATTTGGAAATCTTTAATCTGTCAGCAAAGCCTTTTTTATCCTCCATGATTCTGATTATCCCTTAACTCTTTCAACATACGACTTATCGCGTGTATCGATTCTGATTTTATCACCTGTATTAACAAACAATGGGACCATTATTATTGCTCCATTCTTGACCTTTGCCTGTTTTAATGAGTTATTAGCCGTATCGCCTCTTAAGCCAGGCTCGGAATAGGTAACTTCCATCACTACTGACTGAGGGATGTCTACGGAAAGGACAGTTTCAGTATCGGCATGAACAACGATCTCAACACTTGCTCCTTCCAGGAGAAATTCATTATTCTCAATCAATGTATCCGGAACATGGATCTGTTCGAAAGTCTCAAGATGCATGAAGTAAAAGCCCATATCATCCTTATAAAGATATTGATAGGGACGTCTTTCAACTCTGGCGAGGGTTATTTTTGTACCTGACGAAAATGTATTATCAATTACTCTCCCGTTTTTGAGGCTCTTAAGTTTCGTCCTCACAAAAGCTGGTCCTTTCCCGGGCTTAACATGTTGAAATTGCACAATTGTATAAAGGTCATTGTTGAATTCAATGACTAATCCATTTCTAAAATCTGCAGTATTTGCCATATTTGTTTCTGTTATTCAATAAATAAATTAATCTATTTTTTTTTAATTCCCAGAGGGTATACTAATCCTTCATAACTCATAATCTCACATGAAAATGCGCCCACAAATATATCAAATCGTATCTTAACCGGTAAAAAATTCTTGTCAGCTGAGAACCAGAAAGAAACATCCTCTTCAGTTTTGAAAAGTCTGCCTTTTTCTGTAACAGGATTAAACTTGTAACACATGATTTTCCCGACTTTGGTTTTTACTTCATCCATCCCGACATATTTTAACCTTATTGGGTAAAGCTCATCACAGAACCAGGTTATTATAGTTGTCAGTTCACCCGTTTTAAGATTGGTATCGATAGGAAGTATCTGGTTACGGAAAAAGTAGAAACAGGAAAGAATATCATGAATTTGAGGAGGAGCAATATGTATCCCGGTAAGATCGCTGTTTAGAATACTGGAATCTGCCCTGGTTTTTTGATCAAATAAAACAACATTGTATTTTTTGTACCTGCCTTCGTGGATGTTTCTGATTGACTTAACCGGTAATTCGGTGACGGGATCAATGAAACTCTCATAAATATCCAATACTCTGAAAAGAGCGTCCGCCATTCCGGTCGTTCTTGACGACAGTTTTGAATGGAATACTTCTTTCCCATTCAATGTGTCACTACTTAGATCGAGTATTGCGGTTCCGGCTGTAATAATTCCGTATTGAATGTTATAAGTTACTTTCTCTCCGACTTTATACGATGGCGCCTGACCAATTGTGTAAGTTGAAACTAATAATACGATGCCGGTTATGCAAAAAAATCTTTTCATACTCCTTCTTTCCTGAACGTAGTATTATACCGATTATTTTCCAAGGATATTCTTTCTGGGTAAGGAAGTTATAAAATCTTTCAGATATAAAGGCTCAAAATAAGCAATATCTTCAAATCTACGATCATTAAATGCCTGAAAAACAGGTTTTCGCATGTGAGAAGCTGATATCTGGTAATCTACATCAAATAAAGCATTTTTTCGTTGAACCACCTCTTTGCATTTTAATGCTCCGTCGCCGAAAAATATAATCTTATGTGATTCAGGAATATCGATAAATGAATCTTCATTAATAATTTCAGACGAGATATTTTTTATTTTATTGCCGAATGGGTCATAAATTGCATAATAAACCTCCATTCTCCGGGCATCCAGCATTGGACAGAAAAGTAAATTTGAATCAGATACAGCACTAAAAGGTTGACTTCCGGCCATCCCCCAAAACATAGCAAGAGTGGTTTCAATACCGATAAGAGGTATAGATGCTCCATAAGCAATTCCTTTAGCTACTGATACTCCTATCCGCAATCCTGTATAAGATCCAGGGCCCTTACTTACTGCGACTGCTTCAAGATCGCCGGCTTTGATTCCCTGTTCCCTGAGGATTTCTCCAATGAATACAGTGAGCTGAGAGGCATGTGATTTTGATTCTTTGCTTTCCCTCATAGAAATTACACGGGCATTATCACATAATGCTACAGAGCAAAGGTTTGTTGCAGTTTCAAGACATATTATCATGTTTTGAAAGGGATACCGACACCTATTTTATTTTAAAAAGTACTTCTTTTTTTACAACCTCGATCAGTGTACTGTCTGATAATTTTTTACTGATTGCGCTGAAAGGAGCTGAAACTATCCGATCATTCAGAGCTACACCGGAAAGGATTTCAATATAGGAATTATCCTGGATTCCGGTTTTAACATCCTTAGCGAGAGCATATTTTCCATCGGTGACAAATACAATTGTACGAATATCTTTTTGTGATGGAGTACCTGCAATTTTTGTAGTATCGGTACGTGTCGTGACAGATTGAATAGGAACAGTAAGTATATCAGGTTTTGATTGGGTGCGGATATCTACAGTTGCTGACATTCCGGGTCTGAAAGGATTTTTATCACCGGCGTCAACAAGTTTTTGATACGACTGAGGAAGAACCAGAATCTTGACATCGAAGTTAGTTACCTGATCAGCTGATACCCCCGTTGTCTTCGCGGAATTTGCAATTTCAGTTACTATCCCTTTAAATTTCTGGTCGAGATATGCATCAACCTCAATTAGAGCTGTATCTCCGAGTTTAACCCTTGGGATGTCATTTTCATTTACCTGTACCCGGGCTTCCATGCGCGCCAGATCTGCAACTCGCAATAATTCGGTACCTGCCATTAGATTTGTTCCTGCTACTCTTTCACCGAGTTCTACAAGAAGCATTGATACAGTTCCTGACATCGGAGCGTAGATAGATGTTTTAGTTAGATTCTCATTAGCCTCTTTTAGTGAGGCTTCAGTACTGACAACTGTAAACTTACCTGCATCAACTTCAGATTTTGCAACGGTATACGTAGCCTGAGCCTGTTCAAACTCTGACATTGAAATAGTCTGCTCATCATACAACTGTTTGCTTCTTTTAAAAGCAAGTTCAGCCTGTGTAAATTGTGCCTCTGATTGGACAAGACGTGCACGAGCTGAACTGATAGCCGCCAGCGATCTGTCTTTCTGAGATATATAAGTATCTGGTTTTATCCTGAGAAGCAATTGTCCTTTTACAACATTGTCGCCCTCTTTGACCGTCAATTCTACAATTTCACCGGATACATCCGGACTTATTTTAACCTCTTTCTCAGGCTGAATTTTGCCATTTGCCGTGATTGTTTCAACTATAGTACGTTTTTCTGCATTCTCAACTGCGACTTTTACGGTTAAAGCTTTGCCAAACCATCCTGCTTTCTTTCCAATAACTGCAAAAATAATCAGGACAATTACTATAGGGAGTAAAATCTTAAGTATCTTATTGTTTTTCATGTTTTTGTATCTTAAAATGATTGGTAATTTAATTATTAATTAAGCTTAAGTGGTAACCCTTTATAAAAATCGAGGACCTTGGTTTTAAAGACAAACTCATACTTTGCCTGTGACATATCTGATTGTGATTTAAGGAGCTGTGTTTTGGCAGCATTATAGTCGACTGGAGTAACCATTCCGACATTGAATTTTTGTTCGGTGTATCTGAAAGATTCTTCTGTGGAGGCAATTGCCTTGATACTTACATTGAATTTTTTAAGCGATGCAACAGCATCTGTGTATGCCTGCTGTATACTTTTATAAAGTTGTTTTTTTGTTCCTTCAAGATTGTACTGACTGGTTTCAACATTTAATTTTGAGTTTGAAATATTTTTATTAACCTGCCAACCATTTAATATAGGAATATTTAGCGTCAGACCAGCTCCAGGACTTTTATTGTTTCTTATTTGACTTTTAAAAGATTGATCTCCAGGCAGATTGGAAGGATTAGAATAACGAGTATTTAAAGAATAATTTAAGGAGAGAACCGGGCTTCTACCTCCTTTTGCTATTTTCAATCCATATTCGCTTGCTGTTAGGTTCAATTCAGAACTTTTTATTTCTGGTCTGTTTTTCTCTGCAATGGAGTAGATGTCGTCAATATTACCTGATACAACTGCGTTGGGATCAACGTTGATTTCAGGAACTGAAATTTCAAATCCTGCGGGTGTTTTAAGTTCAAGGTATTGGCTTAGAGTAAGAATAGAAGTTTCGAGCTGATTTTTCATTGTAATCAGTGAAAGTTCCTCCTGCGCAGCCTGAGCTTCTATCTGGAGAAGATTGCCTTTGGCAACACTTCCTGCATCGACCAGTTTCTTAGTTTTTTCAATTTGCTGCAAGGTTATATTAAGCTGATTGTCATTGGCAGCTACAAGCTCTTTGTTTAGAAGAATCTGCAGGTATGCAAGTGCGACACTAAGTGCAACATTGTCACTAATATACTGTAAATCCTGCTGGCTGGCGAGGACCAGATATTTGTTTTTCCGGATAGAATTATAATTCTCTAACCCATTAAAAACCGGCACAGATCCTCCCAGATAAAAATAGTCAGATAAAAGAGTCTGGTTGTTTAAAAACTGGTAAGTGTTCTGATCCAATGCACGACCAGATGAATAAGAATGTGAAGCCTGTCCGTTCAAAGTCGGTAACAAATGAAATTTTGAAAGATCAAGCGAATTCTTTTGTACCTCGGTCTGAATAAATTGTTGTTTTATCTGGATATTATTTTCGATCGCATATTTAATACACTCCTCCAGCGACCATACTTTTTGTTGTGAGAAGATTAATCCCTGTGAAGAAAGGAGACAGGCTAATATAAAGATCAGGTTTTTTTTCATATTTTAATATTTGGTTTTTGCAGATGACTTTTATTGAATAAAGTCATATTTTGAGCATTTTTACTTTATATTGGTTTAATCCTATTTGATAATTGTCAGAACAGAGATCTTTTAAAATTAAGCTTACGAAGATAAATAATATCTCAGACAGAAGAAATTTTTTTTCATAGTAAGCGAAGAATGTCAATTTACTCCTTTCAAATTATTTCATGCGGGGTTTAAATTTACCTATATTTGCAACAGAAACAAACATAATTTATATATTAAATACTTAATTATATGACTAATAAGGAATTAAATCTGGAACCCGGAGTAATTTTCGGAGATGATGTAAAGTCTCTTTTTGACTATGCAAATAAGAATGACTTTGCCATTCCTGCAGTAAATGTGGTTGGAACCAATTCTGTTAACGCTGTATTGGAAACTGCCAAAATTGTGAATTCTCCTGTTATTATCCAATTTTCAAACGGCGGAGCACATTTTTTTGGAGGACAGGGTTTGCCGAAGGAAAATCATGTTGGGGCGATAGCCGGTGGCATTTCCGGGGCTCTTCATGTGCATAATGTTGCAGAATATTATGGCATTCCGGTAATTCTTCATACTGATCATGCTGCACGCAAACTTCTTCCCTGGATTGATGCATTACTCGATGCAGGGGAAGAATTTTTTGAGGCTAATGGCAAGCCGCTTTTCAGTTCGCACATGCTTGATCTTTCTGAAGAACCCTTAAAAGAAAACATTGCAACATGCAAAAAGTATCTCGAGAGAATGAGCAAAATCGGTATGACACTCGAGATTGAACTTGGGGTCACCGGTGGAGAAGAAGACGGGGTAGATCATTCAGGTATTGACAGCTCTCGTTTATATACACAACCGGAGGATGTTGCCTATGCTTATGAAGAACTTTTAAAAGTAAGCAACATGTTCACCATTGCAGCTTCATTTGGTAATGTTCATGGTGTCTATAAACCGGGGAATGTGGAGCTAAAACCAATTATTCTGAAGAATAGTCAGGATTTTATTATTAAGAAATTTAAAACAGGGCATAATCCGGTAAACTTCGTATTTCATGGCGGATCAGGATCAGAGAAACATCTGATAACAGAGGCTATTAAGTACGGCGCTGTTAAAATGAATCTTGATACCGATATGCAATGGGCTTTCTGGGATGGGATAAATAAGTACTCAAAAGAAAAGAATGGATATCTCCAGAGTCAGATCGGCAATCCTGATGGAGAAGACAAACCTAATAAAAAATATTACGATCCAAGAGTGTGGCTCAGAAAGGGAGAAGAAACCTTTATAGCCAGGCTTAAAGAGGCATTTACAGATCTTAATGCAATGAATCGCTATTAATAAAAAATGTGAACAGTATAAATAACAGACAGCCAGTCATATAACGACTGGCTGTTTTTTCATGTTATAACACAATTAGCTGGCTTAAATCTCTTGAAAATCTGTTATTCTAATTTAGCTGTCTGGAGAATAAACACACACTTTTTAATCAGAATGTCACCCGATAACATTTGGATAATACCCGTCTTTTTCTAATTTTACAAATTCCGTTTTAGAATGATTTTGGGAATTGATAATAAATTTGTCATTCCAACGTATATTTGTGTGAAAAGCAGGGGATTATATTCAGATAAATTTTGACAATGTATCCTGACAGTTTTAAAAATAATCCTACGAAGAGAACTCCCTGGATAATTCTGGAGCCGGGGAGGATATTTATTATGGGACGATCAATCCCTGAAAACCCTGCCGATTTTTACAGGCCGGTTCAGGAATGGACATCAAAATATGCTAAGAACTATACCGGGAAATCAAAAATCGAATTTGGGTTTGAATATATTAACACCAGTTCCATAAAGTGGATTTTTACCATATTAAGAGAGCTATCGGAGATTAAGGAGATAGGAAATAATGCCAATGTTACATGGTATTATGAACTTGGTGATGAAGATATGTGTGAACTGGGGTTTATTCTCCGGTCTCTTGTTGAATGCCCTTTTATAGTTGTTGAGGTGGAAGAGATGAACAGGGCCAGATATGACAAGATATTATCACTACCCATATAATCACAACGAAACAAGGTTATCAAATTCGCTTGTTGATGATCACTTTTAAAAAATTATTCTAATTTTGCAGCTCATTTTATAGCACATTGACCCATGGTGTAATTGGCAACACGTCGGATTTTGATTCCGCAGAGTCCTGGTTCGAGCCCAGGTGGGTCAACAAATAGTATTGATAATCAGAAACATCCAAATTATTTTAAACTTTAAAAGGAAAAATTATTTACTAGCTCTATTCCGTGGAGCCATATCCGGTGATTGCGATGAGATATGAGTAATTTGCATACTCAGTCTCAGCACGGGCAACAATAATTCTCTGGTAATGCTGAATATCCTCAAACGATAAGACTCTTCCTTTGCAGTCCTTCAGCCATTTTTGTGCCTGTCGATAACCGCTTATGTAAAATTCCCATGCTACATGGGGTACATGATCAAAATACACTTCGCCACACTAAAAAACAGCCATTTTACGACAACTTTTTTCCGGGTATCAGTTTGGGATATAATATTTCCGTATTCGCTGGTACCGGCTTAAATCAAATGAAAATTTATGGACTAAAAAAGATTATTAGACAAACTGCCGTTGGTGGCAACAAATAGCACCGCTGCCCCAGTAGAAGCCACCTTGACAGCTTCATCTTAACATGATAACATTCCCATCTATCGGGACTTAATATCATCTTGACTACTACATCAGGACTAGAAAGTACTCGTCCATTTCTGGTGACTTAAAAATATCGCTTGAATATATTTGGATAATGTTGTCTAATTAGGTAACTTTGCAACCAATGACCAAAATGACAATTTGTGACTGAACGATTTTTACGAGACACATTCGTTTATAAAAATTACTTCTGGGATTTTTACAATTCTCAGAGTATAAAAGTTCAGGATAAAGTTGATTTTGTAATTGGTTTAGTAAGGACACTCCGGATTGTACCAGAAAAATTTCTTAAACATCTTGACGGTACAGACGGACTATATGAAATGAGAATCAAAGTTGGCAGTAATATTTTCAGAGTATTCTGCTTCTTTGATGAAGGTAACTTAGTAATTCTTCCGGGAGGATTTCAGAAAAAGAGTGAAAAAACTCCACCAAAAGAGATTACAAATGCAGAAAATCAAAAAAAGAAGTATTATTATGAAAAAGCAAAAGAATAAAAATCTCATTTCCTGGGACGATCATCTTAATCAGAAATATGGAGAAATCGGAACCCAGACAAGGGAAAAATACGAGCAAGAATTTGAATCATTCAAACTTGGAGTTCTGATTCAGGAAGCCCGTAAAAAGAGACATCTTACACAAGAAGAACTTGCACTTAAAGTCGGGACTACAAAAAATTACATTTCGCGAGTTGAAAATGACGCGAGTGACATCAGACTCTCGACATTGATGAGAATCATCACCAATGGACTAGGAGGTCATCTTAAATTGACCCTGGATTTAAAATAAAAGCTACCACCAACTCGGACGGTTTGCTGAATTGCCTTCAACCTTCGCCGCCTATCACAAAAAGAAAGTTTGTAATATCAGGACTGAGGCGGCTTCGGCTGGCACGGTCGTCAGCCCGGACTGCTTCGTAATCAACCTAAAAGTCTATGAGAGATAAATTCAATCCACTTACTAAATTTTGTGGCACCCTGACTGTTCCTTCTCCCGGGACAGAATCAATAGGCCTGCCGGCCGACGCTCTTGCTGTCATGCCTGCCCCGCTTGCAGGGGTTTTTGCTCCCGATAGCTATCGGGAGCCTCCAGGACAGTTATATCTTAACGGGACAACTTCAGCCCTTTTACCGGGACTCGTCCATCGCGCGACGACAAACAAATACTTGTGTTAACAGCAATTTTGAAAAATCAGTTTGACAAGTTGGATTGTAGCCTTTTAGGAAATTTGTATCTTGACCATCAAAATCTTAAAAAGTAACAGAGCAATGTCAACCAAACTTGAAAAGTGGATAGAAGCAAAAAGAAAATATCGACTTTCAGACAAGCATATCCAGATGGCAAGGGAGCTTGGATTAAACCCTGATAAATTTGGCAAATTGGATAATCATAAACAGGAGCCTTGGAAAGCACCTTTAAAGGACTTTATTGAAGACACATATTTAAAGCACTTCAAAAAACCTGTACCTGAGATAGTAAGGCCCATTGAGCAAATAATAGCGGAAAAGAAGAGAAAAAAAGATGAACGAAAAAATCGACCTGCTACATGATTGCAAAAATACTTATTCTAAACTGGTCGCTTTTAGAGTTACAAAATGTGAAAATTCTTACATAAGGGCAATTAAAGATTTGTTCTAAAAACTTGTATCTTTGTACAAACTTTATGCATCATGACAACTATTGAACTTAAAGATATCTTGATTCATAAGATTGCAGCAATCAATGACAAATCATTTCTTGCCGCTATGAATACAATTATTGATACAAAGTCAGAAAAACTCATCTATAGAACAACTCCTGAGCAAAGACAACGGATTAAAGAGGGACAAGAACAATTAGCCAGAGGAGAGTCCTTATCAAATGATCAGGTTGAAGCAGAGATAGATAAATGGCTAAGCGAAAAATAGTTTGGTCATCTAAAGCAAAATTTGACCTTTTTCAGATTCTTGAGTATTTTTATATCCTTAATGGATCAAAGACTTATAGTGTAAAACTTAACGCAAAGATTCGTAGAGCAGTCAGACTTTTACGCAATCACCCATTTTTAGGACTCCAATCTGATGTTGAGAACGTCAGGGCTTTAGTTGAGGGTGATTATGCTATTTTTTATCAAGGTGATAATGAGACAATAAGGATTACAACAATCTGGGACTGCAGACAAAATCCGGACAGCTTGACAACTCCTAAATAACATACTTGTGCTAACTCGATGCTGCTTTTGTGCGAAACGCAACCCAGCGCACATGCAAAAGCAAAAGAGCCAAATTTGCCTA
>JADGPT010000222.1 GCA_017882345.1 Bacteroidales bacterium | reverse complement strand
GCAGTAGTCATCATTGCCGGACGTACACGTTTTTTGCCGGCCATAACCACTGCTTCACGTACATCATGAACGTTTGCCGGCTTCTTGTCTTCGAATACCTGATGAATATAGGTACCCATTATTACTCCATCGTTGGTGGCGATCCCAAAAAGGGCGATGAATCCTACCCACACTGCAACGCTAAGGTTAATTGTGTGCATCTGGAACATGTCGCGAAGGTTTAGGCCGGCAACCGGAAAATTCAGGAACCAACCCTGTCCATATAGCCAGAGCATGATAAACCCTCCCGAAAAAGCAACGAAAACACCTGAAAAGTGAATAAATGATGCAGTTATCGTTCGGAATTGAAAATAAAGTAAGAGCAAAATCATTATTAAGCTAAGGGGAACAACAAGGGCCAGTCTTTTTGTAGCTCTGATCTGATTCTCATAATTACCTGCAAATTTGTAAGTGACCCCAAGAGGCAGTTTTATCTCCCCCGAGTCAATTTTCCCTTTTATAATCTTACTGGCTTCTTCTACCACATCAACTTCGGCTTTCCCTTCCAGTTTATCAAATATGACAAAACCGACAAGGAAAGTATTTTCGCTTCTGATCATCTGTGCTCCACGTGTATAATCAATATCAGCAATTTCACCAAGTGGTATCTGTACCCCATTCATTGCAGGAACCAGGATGCGTTTTAGATCATCCGGATTATCTCGCAGCTCACGGGCATATCGTACCCTTAAAGGGAATCGTTCACGACCCTCAACTGATGTTGAAAGAGTCATTCCTCCGACAGCCACCTGTAATATTTCCTGTACATTTCTGACGGTCATTCCGTAACGGGCCATTGCTTCCCGGTTAAGTCTGATCTCGAGATATGGAGCACCCACGGCACGGTCGTAGAAAACCGCGGAACCTTTAATAGAAGGCACTTCTTTTAATGCTTTCTCAAACACCAGCCCTGCCTTTTCAATCGAATTGAGGTCCGGACCATAGACCTTTAATCCCATTGGTGCACGCATTCCGGTTGAAAGCATGACCAGTCGCGTCTCAATTGGCTGCAGTTTTGGTGCTGAAGTCAACCCGGGTATATCGGTTACTTTTACAATTTCTTTCCAGATATCCAATGGTTTTTTGATCTGCTGTCGCCACTGACGAAAATATTCTCCTTTTGCATCAGGGATAAGACTATCGGCTGGAATAATCCTGAATGACTCTTTATCAGGATTGTACTTGTTATTGTTCTTAAGAATAAAATTACCATCCCTGTCCACTTTAAACTGCATCCGGTGACCATTTTCATTCAGAATATATTCTGGCCTGTAGTTTATAGTATTTTCAAACATCTGGATGGGAGCGGGGTCAAGCGCTGAATTTACACGGCCCCATTTTCCGACAGCCACTTCTACTTCAGGTATTGTTGAAAGACGTTTATCGAGTGTTTCTATGTATTCAAGATTCTTTTCAATACTCGAATGTGGCATACTGGTGGGCATAAGTAAAAATGAACCTTCATTAAGTGAAGGCATAAACTCCTTACCGGTACCCGGAAAAGCTTTAACCGGGCCCTGCCAGATTGCTGTCTGCCTGAAATTTTTCCAGCCTGCTTTTTCAGCTCCTTTTGCAATAAATCCGAATATTTTATCAACACCCAGCCAGGCCAGCATACCAAATAACAAGGTGAATGCAGGAATCATGAGGAACTTCCATTTGTTAAGTAAGGCCCACCGAAGTATATTTTCATAAAAATGTACCATGGTCATTAAACCCAGGAGAATTACCGATACAATTCCGGCAACAAAAAGGAAGTTGATGAAAGTACTGTTATGAGCTCCCAGTGGCAGCCACTCGATCGACAGGTAGTATGTTGCAAACAGAACAGTAATACCAATGTTTATATAATTTGGCAACTCTTTGCGTTTTTCAGACCATCTGTAATCAAGCAGATTATTAATCCCCACGGCTGTTATTGCCAATGCGGGCCACATCTGCCAGAAGATTGCAAAAAACAGTCCTGCTGCAATAAGACAACCATTCCATACTTTTTTGATTTTTTTAGTATCGAACCGGATGTTAAATAAAATATGAACCAGTGTAGGCAAGACAACTATTCCCAGGATAAATGCCGAAAGCAGTGCAAATGTCTTAGTGAAGGCAAGAGGATGAAAGAGTTTTCCTTCCTGAGCCTGCATGGCAAATACAGGAAGGAAACTAACGATTGTAGTTGCGATTGATGTCACAACAGCAGCCCTTACCTCAGTTGTAGCCTGGTAAATTACCTGCAATAATTTATTACCACGGATTCCATGATTTTCCGGCATCTCAAGATGGCGGAGAATATTCTCCACATCCACAATGCCAATATCAACCATTACACCAATTGCGATAGCAATACCTGATAATGCAACAATATTAGCCTCAACCCCGAAGAACCTCATCAGAATGAAGGTCATTAAAACACCAATCGGTAACAGACTTGCGACAATAAGAGACGCCCGAAGGTTCATTACCAGCACTATAATCACAATTATACTTATAAGAATTTCATGTGAAAGAGCTGATTCGAGTGTCCCGATTGTTTCTTTTATCAATCCGGTCCGGTCATAAAATGGAATTATAGTTACTTTTGAAACAGTTCCATCGGGCAAGGTTTTTTGGGGTAATCCCGCTTCGATTTCCTTAATTTTGTTTTTAACATTGTTAATTACTTCCATTGGGTTTGAACCATACCGTGCAACCACAACGGCTCCGACTGCTTCAGACCCTGCTTTATCAAGGCCACCACGACGCGTAGCAGGACCAAAAGTAACATGGGCAACATCTTTAATTCTTACCGGAACGTTATTGCGGACTGCAACAACTGAAATCTCAAGATCATTCAGGCTCTTAACATACCCCAATCCACGAATAATATACTCGACATTATTCAGCTCAATTGTTTCTGCCCCGATATCAAGATTGCTGTTCTTCACGGCATTCATAACATCCATGACCGACACATTATAAGCCTTAAGAGCATCAGGGTTAAGATCAACCTGGTATTCTTTTATGAATCCACCAACTGATGCTACTTCTGAAACACCTTCAGCGGTTGAAAGACTATATTTGACATAAAAATCCTGAATAGTTTTGAGTTCCGAAGGATCCCAGCCACCATTTGGATTTCCTGTTTTCGGATCACGACCTTCGAGCGTGTACCAGAATATCTGTCCCAGGGCGGTTGCGTCAGGCCCAAGCGAAGGTTGTACCTCTGCAGGTAAAGTTCCGGACGGAAGGGAATTAAGTTTTTCCAGTATCCTTGACCTGCTCCAGTAAAACTCTATATTATCTTTAAAAATAATATAGATAAAGGACATACCGAACATTGAGGTACTCCTGATTGTCTGAACGCCCGGGATTCCCAGCAAAGCTGTAGTTAAGGGATAACTTATCTGGTCCTGAATGTCTTTTGGTGAACGACCCATCCATTCAGTTGCCACAATCTGCTGATTTTCGCCAATATCAGGGATTGCATCTACGGGTACCGGGTTACGGGGTATAAGTCCCGATTTCAGATTGAAAGGCATAGTTACCAACCCCATAACCACAAAAGCGATAAGAAAGATAAATGTTATCAGCCGGTTATCGAGGAAAAATTTAACTAACCGGTTAAATATGTTGTTATTGCTCATATTTTTTCAATTACAAAGAATTTACACTTATTATAATAATAATTTAAAAAAGTTCAGAGATTTATCATAAAGTTAAACAAAATGAGCATTTTATCTCATGTGCAAAACAGGAGAGAATAGAGAATTTCAGATACGGAAAACACAAATGTCGGAGAGGTCCACATCGGTGGACAACAATTCATCCGGTGGACTAACATTTGTATATAAAGGAATTAAACCTGTGTAGGAATTAACAGATAATGCTACGGGAATAGCTAAAACCTGAAAATTATACTGAAAGGATTCGGGTAGAAAGGAAAATGAGGGTACGTAATTATTGTCTATACCGCAAAGTATAACAACATCATCACAGCAATGCTTTGTAAAATTAGTTCCGGTAAGAGGTAATTCCTTTTCAGAAACTTCCATACCACAATCAGCTAATTTACCTGTAAGTGATACTCTCGAACCTGTATTTTCTCCGCGGCAATAATGAGTTGCAACTGAAATATGCAATATTGCTGTCAGTATCAGGAGTGAAAGAAATATGGAAAAGCCCTTTTTCATTATTTGTATAACAGAGAACTGTTAAAAATGGTTTACAAAGGAAAGGATATTTTTTAATATTAGAAAAAATAGTTATTTCTAAGTGACTTTAAATATGTTCAACTATATTTTTCAATGTCTGAGATACTTTGTGAGCAACATCATAAAGCTCAGGATTTGATATTGTCTGCATCGAAACAATTGGATTTATTGCAGCTACTTCTATTTTGCCATTTTCCTGTTCTATGACC
>JADGPT010000221.1 GCA_017882345.1 Bacteroidales bacterium | reverse complement strand
GATGATATTCTTGTTATAGACCCGAAAAAGAAACTTGTAGGTGAGGTACTGGCATCTCTGATAATAATAATTCTGGGTGATATCAGGATTGACAACTTCCACGGCTTTGTCGGTATATTTCAGGTAAGTTATGTTATCAGTATAATATTCACCCTTTTTGTTTTTATTGTGATCATAAACGGGTTTAACCTGATAGACGGTATTGACGGACTGTCATCTGGTGTCGGAATCATAACCTCTGTTACTTTCGGGATATGGTTCTGGATATCAGGTCATGTCCCCTACGTTGTATTCAGCTTTTCACTTGCAGGAGCGCTGATAGCATTCTTTTACTTTAACGTCTTCAGTAAAAACAATAAAATATTTTTAGGCGATACCGGGGCGCTTATTATAGGTATGGCTATGGCAATTATAGTTGTAAGGTTCCTCCAGTTCGAGGTTGCTGCCACGGGTTTAGCAAATACTCCCGCAACCACTGCTGTGGCAATAGGGATCCTTATTATACCCCTGTATGATACAATCAGAGTTTTCACAATAAGGGTGGCAAAGGGTACATCGCCATTCAAAGCCGATCGGCTCCATGTTCACCACCGCCTGCTTGAACTTGGTATAAGTCACATTAAGGCAACATCCATAATCCTTGGAGTGAACATTCTTTTCATTGTGCTGGCACTTCTGTTGCAGCATATCGGTAATATGACTCTGTTCTTTATTATACTTGGCCTCGCCACACTGCTGTCGTACATACCTGTCTACCTTGTGAAGCGGACGGAGAGAGAGAAAAAGAAACATTAAAAATATTCAATACGGGAGAAAGGCCACTTTCGCGTTTATCGTTCCTCGTTTATCGTTCCTCGTTTCGCGTTCAACTCCGAACTTGATTACTTGCATTGCGAGCGAAGCGAAGCAATCTTTTTATCTTTTTGCCGAGCGAAGCGAAGCAATCTTCTTTTATTCCCTTCTGACACTATGATTCACGCTTGCCTGTTGGGTCGGAGTAATCACAATTTCATTTATACAGACATGATCAGGAAGTGTGGCACAGTAATAGATAACTCCTGCAATATCTTCAGCAGTAAGAGCTTTAATTCCTTTATATGGCACTTTTGCTTTTTCCTCATCGCCTTTGAAACGGACAAGAGAGAATTCCGTTTCTGCCATTCCTGGTGCAATAAGAGTAACCTTTATGTTATTCTTTAACATGTCGATACGCATGGATTGTGAAAGCGCATCAACAGCAAATTTTGATGCACAATAGACATTACCATTTTCGTAAGCCTCTTTTCCTGCTATTGAACCAAGATTAAAAATATGGCCTTCGTTCCTTGCAACCATAAGTGGTGATACTGCTCTGGTAACATATAAAAGACCTTTTACATTTGTGTCAATCATTCTGTCCCAGTCGTCGGTATTTCCATTCTGGATATGATCGAGTCCAACAGCCAGACCTGCATTGTTTACAAGTATGTCTATCCTTTTCCAGTCTTCCGGAAGGTTTCCGATAACTGATTCAACTTCATCTTTTTTTCTGACATCAAAACAGAGTGACAGGACTTTAATCTTTCCATTCACACGCAGTTCTTTTTCCAATTCATCAAGTAACTCTTGTCTTCTTCCGGTTATTATTATATTATATCCATTTTTAGCAAATCGTACAGCAGTCGCCTTACCGAAACCTGATGTTGCACCAGTGATCATTATAGTCTTGTTCATTTTATATGGATTGTTTTTATTTCCAGTAAAAATAGGAATAAATTCAATAGTATGTACTCACAGGAGTTGGGTGAGTTCATCCTTTCAAATTAATTCTATCTTTGCGCTTTAAATAATAATGGGAAATCAACCGGAGTATTCGAATGAGGGTAAAAAAGCTGCAGTTGAGTCGATGTTTGATTCAATAGCATGGAGGTATGATTTTCTTAATCATTTTCTCTCTTTTAATTTTGACAGGCTGTGGCGATGGCGGGCAATTAAGGCAATCTCAAAATCATATAACTCGCCTTATATTCTGGATGTTGCGACTGGTACGGGTGATCTGGCTTTTGCAGCTATGAAGCTCAATCCATCAAAGATTTCAGGTATTGACATATCACGTAAAATGCTGGAGATCGGCAAAGAAAAGGTTAAAAGAAAAGGATATACGGGTAAAATTGAATTGATATATGGCGATTCGGAGAATATTCCTTTTGACGACAATGTCTTTGACGTTGTAATGGTGGCATTCGGAGTCAGGAATTTTTCAGATCCTCTGAAAGGATTATCAGAAATGAAGAGGGTCGTACGCAACGGCGGTATGATTATGGTGCTTGAATTTTCAAAACCATCGGGTTTCCCTTTCAAACCGCTGTATAATTTCTATTTCAGAAATATTCTTCCTCTTTTCGGAAGATTTTTTTCCAAAGATAAAGCTGCTTACAACTATTTGCCTGATTCAGTTATGAAATTTCCAGATAATGAAGAGTTCCTTAAACTGCTTGTTCAGTCAGGATGCACCAATACCCATCAGATAAAACTGACCGGAGGTGTGGCAAGTATATATACCGGCATCAAATTATTAATGCAATAATTGGAATTTAAACGAGTTTATTATCTTGTATCACTATCTCAAAAATTTTAAAGAAGGTTGAAACGACAGGGTCCTTTCATAATTTTATTAAGCATTTTACTTCTGAACAATCTTATTTTATCAGGACAGAAGCAGAAGCCAAAAAACGAATCATGGTACGATGAGAAGCCTATTCATTTTGGATTCAGCCTTGGGTTTAATGCAATGGATTTCGATATAACTCCTTCACAAAAATATTATCAGACCGATTCTCTTTACCCTGAGGTTAGTATTCTCAATCCGGGGATCAATATCCAGATTGTAACTGATCTGAGACCAGCTGACCATTTTGATATTAGATTTCTCCCCGGTGTATCATTTGGTCAACGGGTTATCCGGTTTTATAAAAACAGGAAGCTTGTCAATGATCAGCAACGGCTCGAATCATCTTTCCTCGAATTTCCTCTCCTGCTTAAATATAAAGGTGATAGATTGAATAATGTCAGACCATACGTCATCGGAGGTCTGAACTACAGGTATGACCTGGCCGGCAAGAAGGAATTTGATGATTCAAAACCAATTTATATAAGGATCAAACGACCGGATCTATACTACGAGTTTGGAGCAGGTCTCGATTTTTACCTTACTTACTTTAAACTTTCTGTTGAACTGAAGATGTCCAACGGATTTGGTAACGTGCTGGTAAAAGAAGCGGCACCCGGTCATCCCGAATATTACAATTCCATAGAAAAGATTAAATCGCAGATTTGGATTCTCGCGTTTCACTTTGAATAGTAATGGGAAAACAGATACAGATTAATCTTAATCCTGCTGCTGCCGCTGATGAAACTGCTGTAAAAAAGATAGCAGCATCGCTTGCAGGCATTGAGCCGGCAGCAGTTTCTGCCCTGAGAGTTATTAAGCGGTCAGTGGATGCAAGAAAGAAGAACATCCGGGTAAATCTTACAGTCGAAGTTTTCTCAGGGGAAGATTCAGCAATCCCTGCAATCAGTCCGTTTATTCCAATTGATGTTACACTCAGGCAGGAAGTCATAATTATAGGTGCCGGGCCGGCGGGTCTTTTTGCAGCGCTGCGTTTAATTGAGTTGGGTTTACGTCCGGTAATACTTGAAAGAGGCCGGGATGTTTCATCACGGAAAAAAGATATTGCACGAATCAGCCGGGAGCAGATCGTAGACTCCGACAGTAATTATTGCTTTGGCGAGGGAGGCGCCGGAACCTATTCTGACGGGAAACTCTATACCAGATCAAAAAAAAGAGGAGACAATACAAGAGTTCTTGAATTGCTTTGTCTGCATGGCGCTAATGAAAATATAATGTACGAGGCACATCCTCATCTTGGAACGGATAAGTTGCCCGGAATTATCGCTAAAATCCGGAAATCAATCCTCGACGCGGGTGGTCAATTCATACTTGAAAAGAAGGTTATTGATTTTCTGATTGAGGGCGATTCAATCGCGGGCGTTGTTACTTCGGATAATGAAAAATTCAAATCGCCTTATGTGATTCTCGCAACGGGTCATTCAGCCCGTGATATTTATGATATATGCCGGAATCGCGGGGTAGAGCTTGAGATGAAACCATTCGCTATGGGAGTGAGAGTGGAGCATCCTCAGGAATTAATAGATAAGATTCAATATCATGGAAATTCAAGAGGAGAATTTTTACCGGCTTCGACATATAATCTTGCAAAACAGATAGATGGGAGAGGGGTCTATTCTTTTTGTATGTGCCCCGGCGGATTTATAGTACCTGCAGCCACATCACAGGAAGAGGTAGTTGTGAATGGCATGTCACCCTCAGAGAGAAATTCACTATATGCCAATTCCGGCATAGTAGTTGAGATCAAACCTGAGGACCTTATTAAATA
>JADGPT010000056.1 GCA_017882345.1 Bacteroidales bacterium | reverse complement strand
AGCATTTGGTGATTGCTCTTCGGAAAGCTTAATAACTTCCTCAAAAGTCAGCTTTTTAAGTTCCTGTGCAATTATTTCCTTCGAAGAAGCAAGAAGCACAACAATAAGTGAAAATAAAAGTAATTTCTTCATTTTTATATTTTAATAATTTATTCATGTCTCAATGATTCGATAGGATCTTTTTCTGATGCTCTTTTTGCCGGGGAATAACCAAAGATTACTCCAACAGCTGCCGATACCCCAAAAGCAATAAATACCGAGAAGAAGGAGACAATTGTCATGATACCAGCTATTTGCTCTATCAGTTTAGCCATAATAACGCCAAAGAACACGCCAATAAAACCTCCTGATACGCTTATAAGAACAGCTTCAGAGAGAAACTGAACAACAATATCCATTTTCTTGGCTCCTATTGCCATCCTGGTACCTATCTCTTTTATCCTTTCCATAACTGAAGCAAACATGATATTCATAATTCCGATTCCGCCAACGATAAGTGAGATACTGGCTATAGCTCCAAGAACAACATTAAAGATGTCTTTTGTTCTTTGTTGCTGTTTAAGCAATAATTCCGGCACGGTTATCTCAAAGTCCTTTACGCCTGTATGACGTCTTGTAAGCATACGGCTCAGAATTTCTGTTGTTGGTTGAAGCTGCTCTGTTTCAGTTACCTGAACGACTATTCTGTCGAGCTGATTATAATTTGTCTCTGTATTACTTGATGCATCACCACTGCTGACAACTACTCTCGCCATTCCGCCACCGGATCCTCCGCCAAAAAACTGCATTGAAGTGGCTTCCGAAACCAGTTTTGTATTAAGAAGGGCTCTGTTCTGATATCTTAAAAGCATTGTCTGGATCGGGATATAAATGTTGTCGTTATAAACATTCACCCCTTTTTCTTCAAATCCTGTAAGGCTTACATTAGTTTTCTGGAGTACTCCAATTACCTTGAGCCATATCCCGTCAAATTTGATATACTGGCCAAGAGGATCAATTTTACTGAAGAATTTTGATCTGATATTTGCACCAATAATACAAACCTGAATACCATTCTCTTCCTGAAATGAATTAAAGAAAGCTCCACCTACCAGAGGCAAGTTGTATAAGTAAAAATAATCATTGGAGACTCCTACAAGCTTGGCAGTATACTTCACACCGTTAAGCATTGCTATTGAGTTAAATGAAATCTCAGGACTTATTCGCTTCACTGATGGAAGTGTTTCCTTAATTGCATCCACATCAAGGAGATTTAATCCCCTCGAGAATTTCTTTTGCTGTTTCTCCCCCTCAGTTGTGGAAGACGATTTATCAGGAATGACCGGATTGATGAGGATGTTGTTTACGCCTACCATCTTCATCTGTTCCATTATCTCCTGTTTGGCGCCTTTCCCGATCGCCAGCATCGCGATAACTGCAGCCACCCCGAATATTATTCCAAGAGCGGTAAGCATTGATTTCAGCTTATTCGAGACAATGGATTCAACAGCAATTTCAATATCGTGGAAATATCTTAATATAAATCTGAACATCTTATTTCCTGTTTAATTAATTATTTATTAACTGATGCAGGGGTAGCAACCTGACTTTTCTGTCCAGTACCCTTCTGTCCTGACTGTCTTCTCCTTTGTCTTGCAGAGGTATCCCTGACACCACCCTGCTGGTTATTCCGCATTTTCATCATCCTTTTCATTGCCGCGGAATCTCTTGGAGCACCATTCTGACCACCTTGTTGATTATCTCTCCTGCTCTGAAATCGCTGCATCATCTCAGGAGTAATATTCATTCCCGGTCTGCCAGGCATTCCTCCACCTTCTACTTTGACCTTTTCAGCTTCCTGCCTGAGACGCATCTCTTCTGCTTTTTTCGCTTTCGCACGATCTTTAATGACTGAGACTAACTCTTCACCTACCAATTTGAAATTTTCTGCTTTTGCAGGTGTATTAATATAAATCTGGGTTCCAGGTTGCAATCCTTGTTCGATGACAACATTATTTTCGTTGGATTCCCCAAGCACAACAACTTGTCTTGTTCCGTTTTTCATATAAACATATGGAATACTGTCAGATCCTGCCTGTACACTTTCAAGCGGAATAAAAGTCACATTATCAATTGTTTTTGTGATAATCTTGTTACCTGTTGTCATTGAAGGTCTTAGGATCGGATCAGATCCGTCTACTTCAATAAGAACCTCAAACACTTTTGCATCAGCATTGGGCAGCTGCTCTCCTATATTAGCGACAGTAGTCACTGTTCCGGTATAAGATTTTTCCGGAAAGGCGTCTACCAAAATCTCAACATGCTGTCCAGTTTTGACTTTGCTTACATCGATTTCATTAACATAAGTTTTTGACATCATCGACGACATGTCAGGAAGGGTAGCAACAACATTATCCCATGGACTTATTGAAGAGCCCAATTTCCTTTTGGCACCCATCCTGTCTCGTTTATAAATAATCATGCCAGAAGATGGGGCAGTAATAATAAACTTCGAAAGTACTGTCTGAATATCGCCGACTCTTGTACGTTGTTCAGCAAGATTGGTTTTATTTGTTCTCATATCAGACTTAGCCTGTTCAACTCTCAGGGAATAACCTCTTTTTGACTGGTCGAGTGTACGGTTAGCTTTATCAAGCGATATTTCTGCCTGGCGTATGGTTGTAGGAGGTTCATATTTTGATTGTTGAAGTGTTATTGCAGCCTCTTCAACTGAAAATCCCAGGTTCTTGATATTATCCCTTAAATTACTGAGAGTAACCGCAGTATCAAGTATTTTCATTTCCAGGTTGGTTTCATAAGTAGTAAGTCTTTCAAGTTCATCCTTCAGACTATTATCAAACGCTGTCCTGTCGAGTGTTGCAACATAATCTCCACCTTTTACCTCAGTACCTTCAGGGACTATATCCGTTATTTTTATGTCCATTGCCCTGATACCTCTGCTCTGGGTAAACTCCGGACCAAAAATGTCAGTCGATTTTTTTGCCTGCAATTCCCCGGTTGTAGTAACAACTATATCAAACTGACCTTTTTCCGATTCAGCATATAGGTTTGCTACATCTTTCTTGGAGGTCACTTTGCTGATAACTATCAGAACTATGATTGCAACAACAACAATAATGCCTGTGATAATAAGTGTTCTTTTCATCATAAATAGAATTTGATTTTAATGGTATGATGGAGCTCGCATGTTTAAAATATTCAGACAAATACCTGGGTTTGTAAAACATGCTCGATTCATATGAAATTATAATAATTAGCAGATTCAAAATATAAGCTGCAAAAGTATTAAAAAGGGTTCTCCCTTTTTAATCATTAACAATTTTTAACATGAATGCTTTGTAAGCTTTATAACCTAAAGACATCGTTGCAGGTTGATTTATTCCGGATAAACTGATAAAATAAAATGAAATTAGGTTTTTTTAACAATTCCTATAACTGTCTCGGCCAGATCATTTGCCTCATCATTAGTTCTTCCTTCAGCATAAATACGAATAATTGGTTCCGTATTCGATTTCCTTATCTGTACCCATCCATTCTTATGTTCAATCCATAAACCATCTCTCTCATCTATCAGATGCCCCTTAAAATAATCTTTTACAGCATCGATGATCTGACTAAATTCGACGGAGGGGTCAAGCGTGAGCTTTTTCTTGGCAATAACATAATGAGGATATATCTTTCGTAAAGCTGAACAATTCATTTTACTTTTTGCCAGATGTGACAGAAACAGTGCTATTCCAACCAGGGCATCACGACCGTAATGCAGTTCAGGGTAAATTACACCACCATTGCCCTCACCACCTATTACTGCATTTCTTTTTTTCATCTCTTCTACAACATTTACTTCACCAACAGATGCTGAGTAGTGTTTGCAACTATACCCGGAAGTAATATCTTTTAAAGCTTTCGTTGAGGAAAGATTAGATACTGTATTCCCAGGAGTATTTTTAAGGATATAATCGGAGATCGAGACAAGGGTATACTCCTCACCAAACATCTTCCCATCTTCGCATACAATGGCAAGACGGTCAACATCGGGGTCAACAACAAACCCGATATCGGCGCTGCCCTTTACCACAAACTCTGAAATACCTTTAAGGTTTTCAGGCAGAGGTTCAGGGTTATGTGCAAAGTTACCATCAGGAATTGAATTAAGTTCAATTACTTTGTCTACTCCTAAAGACTTGAGTAGTTGAGGCAGAATTATTCCTCCCACCGAGTTGATACAATCTATTGCTACAGTGAAGCCTGCAGTTTTAATTGCTTTTATATCAACAAGCTTTAAAGCGAGAATCAGATCAATATGCTTCTTCCCCCATGAGTCGTCCTGTTCAAGAGATCCGGTAAAATCGTTCGAAATAAAATTAAAATCTTCTCTCGCAGCAATTTCCAATACATTCATACCATCCATTGCTGAAAGGAACTCTCCTTTCTCATTAAGCAGCTTTAGAGCATTCCAGTCTGCCGGATTATGGCTTGCAGTAATAATAATTCCTCCATCAGCATGTGTCCCGGTAACTGCAAGTTCTACAGTAGGAGTTGTTGCCATACCAAGGTCAACCACACTAATTCCCAGGCTACGTAAAGTGGTAATTACCAGGTTATTTACCATACTTCCTGATTTTCGGGCATCACGACCCACAATTACTTTCAAGCCATTCTTTTGATGTCGCGCCTGGACCCAGGTTCCAAATGCCGCAGCAAATTTTACTATGTCTACCGGTGAGAGGCTTTCTCCCGGTTTTCCGCCAATTGTTCCCCGGATTCCGGATATTGATTTTATCAGTGCCATATTGAGAGGATCTTCAGATTTACAAAGGTGCAAAAAAAACATCAAATCAAAATATCATCAAATAATTGTACCTTTGCACCCTGATAATTAATTGATATGGAGAACAGAAAACCTGCAGGAAGGCCCGTGAGAAAATATGAAAGACCTGATGCAAGACCTGAGAAATCCGCTTTGAAGGGCGTAAAAAAGGAAATTGAATTAATCAGACTTAACAGGTTCATTGCAAACAGTGGTGTCTGTTCCCGGAGAGATGCTGATGAACATATAAAAAACGGACTTATATCAGTTAAAGGTCACATTGTAACAGATATGGGTACAAAGGTCAGTTATGATGATGATGTCAGGTTTAAAAATAAAAGACTTTCGGCTGAAAAAAAGGTTTATATACTCATGAATAAGCCAAAAGATTATGTTACTACCGTTGAAGATCCACATGCAGAACATACTGTACTTGAGCTTATCGGAGATACATGTGCTGAAAGAGTTTACCCTGTCGGGCGACTTGATAAGGCAACAACCGGAGTTCTTCTGCTTACAAATGATGGCGATCTTGCAGGAAAACTCACCCACCCCAAGTATAAAAGGAAAAAAATATACCATGTCTTTCTTGATAACCCTGTAACCAAAAATGATCTTTTTAAACTGACGGAAGGTATCGAACTTGATGGAATGACAATTGTAGCAGATGCAGTATCTTATGCTGATCCTGACGATAAAAGCCAGATAGGGATAGAGCTTCACTCAGGGCAAAACAGAGTCATACGAAGGATGTTTGAAACACTTGGCTATAGGGTTAAGAAACTCGACCGGGTATATTTTGCCGGGCTTACCAAGAAGAATGTTCAAAGAGGAAAGTGGCGGTACCTTAATGACAAGGAGGTAAGTATGCTTAAAAGAGGTATATTTTAATCTTTAAAGATGAGTCACAGAGCAGGTTTTGTAAATATACTGGGGAATCCTAATGTCGGGAAATCGACTATTATGAACGCTCTCGTCGGCGAGAAACTTTCTATTATTACTTCAAAAGCTCAGACAACCCGTCACCGGATAATGGGTATTGTTAATGGTGAGGATTTCCAGATAGTATACTCTGATACTCCCGGAATACTAAGACCTCAATATAAGCTTCAGGAGACAATGATGAATTTTGTCAATTCAGCCCTCTATGATGCAGACTTGATTCTTTATGTTACTGATGTTACAGAACGTACTGCTGAAGAAGGAGAGTATATTGATAAGATAAAAGAATCGGGAATTCCTGTAATTATTGGTATAAATAAGATTGACCTTACAACTCAGGATGACCTTGAAAAAGTTGTTGAATCATGGCATATTGCCTTTCCAGCGTCACCTGTCATCCCGATCTCTGCACTTAAAAACTTTAACCTCGACTCTCTGCTGAATGCTATTCTTGTAAAGCTTCCTGAGAGCCCTCCTTTTTTCCCAAAAGATCAGCTTACTGACAAATACGAGCGGTTTTTTGCTTCAGAGATAATACGTGAAAAAATTCTTGTAAATTACCAGAAAGAAATCCCTTATTCCGTTGAGATAGAAATCGAAAGCTTTAAAGAAGAAAAAGATATCATAAAAATAAGGGCGCTTATCCATGTTACACGCGACAGTCAGAAAGGTATAATTATTGGTCACAAAGGATCTATGTTAAAAAGAGTGGGTACTGAAGCCAGGCGAGATATGGAAGATTTTTTCAGGAAAAAAATTTACCTTGAGTTATACGTAAAGGTAACTAAGGACTGGAGAGATAAACCGCTGATTCTTAAAAGATTTGGTTATCAATAAAATAAATATTTTAAATATTTTATGAGTAGAATAGTTGCAATAGTAGGAAGACCAAATGTTGGGAAATCGACACTTTTCAACAGGCTTACCGCTTCAAGGGAAGCCATAGTTGATGAGGTAAGCGGAGTTACCCGCGATCGCAACTATGGAGTGTCGTTCTGGAATGGAATCGATTTTTCAGTAATCGATACAGGGGGGTATGTTCAAAACTCTGATGACATTTTTGAAGAAGAAATAAATAAACAGGTATTACTTGCCATCGAAGAGTCGGATGTCATACTCTTTATGGTTGATGTAACATGTGGTATTCACGACCTGGATACATCAGTAGCCTCTCTTCTCAGAAGAGTCGACAAGAAAGTATTGCTTGTAGTGAATAAGGTAGATAATGGAGAAAGACTTATGGATGCCAATGAATTTTACAATCTTGGCCTGGGTGATTATTTCCCGTTAAGCTCCATGAACGGCAGTGGCACAGGAGAACTTCTCGACGAGGTAGTAAAAAGTCTGCCCGCGGAGGAGCCCATGCAAATCCCGGATCTGCCAAGGATTGCGATAGTTGGCCGGCCAAACGTCGGCAAATCATCCTTGGTAAATTCCCTTCTCGGAGAGGAAAGGAATATTGTCACTCCGGTTGCCGGAACCACGCGTGATTCAATATACACAAGATATAACAAATTTCAGCACGATTTTCTCCTTGTTGATACAGCAGGTTTACGTAAAAAGGGGAAAGTTAGTGAAGATATAGAGTTTTATTCTGTAATGCGGGCTGTTAAAACCATTGAGAATTCAGATATATGTCTGCTTCTTATTGATGCTACAAGAGGAATCGAATCCCAGGATCTCAATATCATGTCGCTTATTCAAAAGAATAACAAAGGTATGATAGTACTGGTTAATAAATGGGATCTTATTGAAAAAGAAAACAATACAACAATTTTGTTTGAAAATGATATAAAGGAAAAAACAGCCCCTTTCACCGATTATCCCATTCTGTTTATCTCTGCAATTAATAAGCAGCGGATTCACAAAGTACTTGAATTGGTTGATCAGGTAAACAAGAACAGGAACAGGAAGATCAGCACATCTGAATTAAACGAAGTGATGCTACAGGTTGTTAAAAACAATCCGCCCCCGGCATTAAAAGGGAAATATGTTAAGATCAAGTATGTGACTCAACTTCCTATATATACCCCGGCTTTTGCTTTTTTTTGTAACCTCCCGCAATATGTGAAGGATCCGTATAAAAGGTATCTGGAGAACAGGATGAGGGAGAAATTTGAATTTACTGGTGTTCCGATAAGGATATTTTTCAGAAAAAAATGATCAAATTTGGTGTGGTTTTTGTTGTGAAAATATATTGACTTAAAACCATGAAAGAAATTAGATATCTGTTATTGACTATTATTATACTGATTTGTCTGGATTCATGCCGGAAGATAGTGCAATTGCCGGCAGTTCCTCATATTGAATTTACCAACTTTACAATTTTTGATACTACAGATATTCTGGGCAATAAATCTAAGGGGGGAAGACTCAGGTTTCATTTTGAAGATGGCGATGGCGACCTTGGGCTGAATGCACCATCAGATAGTATGACGGATTCAACAAACTTATTTTTCACTCTCTTCAGGAAAAAGGGAGGAGTTATGTTACCCACTCCGGATAATGATCCATTAAAACCGTCATCCTACAGGATACCTTTTATGGAGAGGCTTGGTCAGAATAAAATCATGAAAGGAACAATATCCGTAACTTTCCTCTATCTTTTTTATTCTCCCGCTGATACAATCAGATATGATTTCTATATTAAGGACAGAGCTCTGAATGAGAGCAATGTTGTTTCCACCAATGAAATAGTGCTTTCTGTAAATAATACTTATAAATAGCCTTTTCACACTTTCACCCCGATCAAAAGGACATCATCAATCTGGTCGTATGAACCTTTCCAATCGAAATATAATTTAGTCATAGCTTCCTTTTGCTCATCCATAGGGAGTTTTGAAACCTGCTCAATCATTCGCTTCAACCGTGCTATTTTCATTTTTTTGCCATCTGGTCCTCCAAATTGGTCGGGTAATCCGTCAGAGAACAGATAGACAGTATCCCCTTCCTTAAGATAATACTCCTGATCGTCGAAGAATTTCTCAATTACCGATTCACCTCCCACTGATGATCTGTTACCTTTAATATATAATGGTTCACCATCGAGTACGAGTATAACAGGTCGCATCGCTGAAGCGAATCTGATATGGCGTGTTGAAATTCTAAACTCGCATACCACCATATCCATACCGTCATTGGAGACGCCCAATTCCATATTCTGATTAAGTGTGGAGAAAATCTGTTTATCCAACAGACTAAGTATTTCGGAGGGGTTTGAAATTCTCTTTCGTGTAACTATGTCCTGAAGGAGTGTTGATCCAATCATCGACATGAATGCACCCGGAACACCATGCCCTGTAGAATCAGCACAGACCAAAATAAACTTATCTTCCTCAAGTTTGTCGAACCAATAAAAATCACCACTAACAATATCCCTCGGATGGAACAGGATAAATGCATCCTTAAAGGTATCATTAAGTTTGTTGATATCTGGCAAGATGCTTGTTTGTATTCTCTTGGCATAGTTTATACTATCCGTAATCTCAATGTTCTGAAGTTCAATTTCCCCTTTCTGCTTCATTACAACACTGGTTCTGGCTGCAAGTTCTGATTCAAGGTATTCCTGAATCTTTTTTTGTGTTTTATCCCTTTCTCTGATTATCAGAATTATAATACCGGTCATAACAGCTATGGCAGACAGGATAAACCACCATGTTCTATAGAAAGGTTTCTTGATCAGAATACTAAACGAAACCGGTGTTCCCTGAGAGAAACCATCTCCATTTACAGATATAAGATTAAATTTGTATTTACCGTCACTCAGACTAAACGTTGCTTCTCTTGAAGTATTCATTTTGCTCCAGTCAAGATCAAAGTTTTCGAGAAAAGTACTGTAATAAACTTTTTCAGGTGAACTGAAATTAATACCCGAATAATAGACTTTGATCTTATACTTCATAAAAGGCAGGACAAATGATGGTTGGTAAGGATATGCCACATCATTTATCTCTATTTTATTTATGTTATTTAATGGAGCAGGCACACTTTTCTTTTCCTTTATCCGGTCATAGATAATTAAACCTTCCGTTGTCCCTATAAAGATTTTTTTGTCGTCCGATTCGAACATGCCTTCAGCATTGCACATTCCGACTTTAGCAAAATCAGTCCCAAAAACTCTTACAGTTCCGGAATAAGAATTGATCCTTGAAAATGCTTTGATATGACCAACCCAGATATTGTTATCTTTATCAGCCAGAATACTATAACAATAATTCGACATTAAATCATTTGATCGCGTAATTGCAGTAAGTGAATCGTTAAGAAATTTGAATATCCCATTCCCTTCAGTTGCAGCCCATATTGCACCATCGCTGGTTTGAGTAAATGAGAGTATTTTATTCCTGTTGCTTCCTGACATAGATACATTTAAGGTCTTTATATTAAATAAGGGATCAATCTTATAAAGTTTATCACTCTCAGTACCAATAAAAGCAACTCCTTCTCTGGTAAGAAATATTTTATTAATACTGTTATGAGGCAATCCATTATTTATATCAAATTTCTTCTTAATGTTCCCCTCTTTATCCAAAACAATTACCCCATTGGTAGTGGCCAGCCAGATATTTTTGTTATCCATTTCAATATCTTTTATATCATCAGATCCGTAATCACCCGACCTGTAAAACCGTTTTACCGACCCGTAGCTATTTCTGACAAACAGGCCATTTCCACCGGTTCCTATCCAGAGGTTCTTTGTCTGATCGAGATAAAAAGATTTTATCTCTGAGTGTCCGATCTGATTTGTAAGATCAGTGAAAGAGAGAGACTTACCCGTTTTCAAGTCAAAAATATGGAATCCTGTAGGTGTGCCAAGTAGATAATTGTTATCAATATTTTTTATGTAAAGAATATTATTTTCCTGCGGATTCTTACCGGGTGAATAATTGCTTAATGAATAGGATGTCAGCATAGAAATTCCTCCCCCGTATAATCCGAACCAATAATTACCTTCAAAATCCTGAAATACTAATTTCACGTCATTCTCAGGCAGTCCGGAGTTAAGATCATAGAATTTTTCTGATTTCACTGCTGAATAATCATCTGAAATATCAATCTGGATTACTCCTGAACCGGAGGTTGATATCCAGAATGAACCTTCTGAATCCTCCGTTATAGATTGAACTTTAAGTGATTTCAACTCCGGATGGCCGGGTAGGCGCATAAGGTCTTCACCCTTATCGGTAATTTTCAATTGAAACAAACCATTATCATCAGTTCCAAGAATGAATCTGGAGCCATCACCAGTCTTGTGGATCGAAGTGACACCGTAAGAATCAAATCCGTCAATGACTTTGATTACTGAGATTGAATCCTTTTCCAGTCTGCAGACCAGAAGATTCTCCTGGGTACCAATGAGCATATTTCCTGAACTGGTAAAAGAAGCAGAAAACAATACCGGATCAGCTGATAGAGAGTACTGATGTACCTCCTCCGGTTTCAAAGGATTAACTGAAAAAACGGCCGTCCCTTGTGGTATTATGTAAATCAGGCCATCAGGTCCTTCAATAAGCTCACTTATGCTTTTTGTGTTTGAAATAGGAACTGCAATCAGTTTATTTTCCCTGACATATAGGACTGTTCCATCACTACAACCGAACCACAATGTTCCTTGTTTATCTTTAAGGCTTTTTGTAGGGTATCGCCCGACTGAAGAATCCGGATATTGTACCCGGATAAAATTATAGCCATCAAACCTGGACAGTCCGCTAGCAGTTCCGACCCATAGAAAACCATCATTTGACTGAGAAATAGTATAAACAAAAGCATTTGGGATATCTCTCTCAATTCCATAATTCGTGAAGCTATAATTCTGTCCGTTTGATAATGAAGAGAATAGAAAAAAGAACCCGACGGCGCTGATTAATATTTTAAAATTGATATTAAATCTCATATCGGATTTTTCTTATTTTTTGGGCTTTACTTTCTCATAACCAACTTTAGGCTGGTATAAAGGGACGCCCCCAATGGGTGAACTAAAGAACTTCAATGCATCTCCTCTTTGGTTTTCAAGAGTAATTACGACATTATTATTTTTAACCAGTTCACCCTGTTTTTTATGAAACTGAAAGTCAAGTGAAGATCCTACTTCCGGGGGTTCAATCGGTATATTGGATTTGACCCAGTTATCCTCATTTGATATCGGGACCGAGATACCTTGTTTATATTTTGAAACTACCAGAATAGTACCATCATTATCCCAGTCAAAGTTACTCTGCCTTATATACACTATACCCGTATCAATATAAGGATATATGTGCGCCTCACTCTTAAAGTTATTCCACATCCTGAAATGATATGCATAAGTAAATGCGTTTGCTCCTTCAATAGGAATATTACTATTTGGATCGCTGCTAAGAAAATACCTGTAAAGATTTCCATCGTCACCGCTTATTCCTTCGCATACAATTTTGAACATATTACTGTTCCATTTTGCATTAAAGTCCCCCTCAGAAGGGTTAAACGGACCAAATGAATAATACTTGTTATCGTACTTCGCTTCATTGCCAAATATCTTTGATGATAATAAGTTACCTGATTTGTAATTCAATCCTTTCGACAGACCCCTGGATTCTTCATTTTTTTCAGGATCAACACCTTTACCTCCATAAACGGAGAACTTTGTTTTTGTGTTGAATTCCCCCTGAATCTCATCATTTTCACCTCCGCAATCAGGGTCAAAAACTCTGATATAAAATGGTTTAGTGTAATCCTTCAGGATGCTGAAGAAAAATATCTGGTAAAAATCAGCGTCGCCCCAGGATGTCTTACCATCCTTCCCAAAAGTTACCAGGAATGGAATATTTTCATCTTTACCCGGGACAGGTTGGGCATATAACCTGACGAAAACCGGAAACCCAAGTAAACAAACAAGCAGAACTATTTTAAATATTGATTTTTTCAATTTCATTAATGTCAAATTTAGTAATTTCAGTATTATGGTTGACGGAAAACAATAATATTTTTCGAAATACATGCTTCCTTTACCTTGGCACCCGGTTCCGGTACTGTCGATACTATAAGCTGAATATTGTAGGAGCCGGGTTTGGTAAATCTCTTTTCTATATCCTTTCCAACTCCGATTGTTTCGTCTCCGAAGTTCCAGTAGTACTGTGATATATTCCATCCGGGAAGATTAGTGCTGTCAGCACTCAATATTATTCTCTGATTTGTTCCAATCCTGTCGGGCGCTGAAATATAAGGTTGCTCAATTTTTGTTACTACTACAGTTTCAGATTTTTCATTAAAGGTAACTTTTTTGGTAATAAGGTTTACTACGTCAAGTTGAACTGTGTATGTTCCAGGACCGTAAAAACAATGTTCAACTACAGAACCGGTAGCTTTTTTACCATCTCCAAATTTCCATTCAAAGCGAAAAGGCATTGAGTCATATTTTACAGCGTTCTCTTCAAAAAAGCGGTAACAGTAATTGTTTTCAAGAAGGGTGTCACATGAAGCTTTCCGAATGATATTCGAATTAAATTCGTAGATATCATCTTCTTTACTCCGATTTGAAGAAAAATAGCCTTTCTGAAGATCATCTTCTGCCACAAAAGCAAAATCATCTGCAGTGGAATTGATCGGCTCAGGCAGAAGTAGTGGATCTTCCCAGACACCATTACTTATTGTGGTATAATAAACATCAAGGTTGCCGATGCCCCCAGGTCTGTTTGATGTAAAATATAATTTACCTGAGGGGTGCATATAAGGGTAGTTTTCAGATCCCGCGGAATTCACTGTAGATCCAAGATTCACCGGAGCGGACCAATTGCCATCAATTAATTCACAGGAGTAAAGATCAGATCCTCCATGACCCCCCGGCATATCTGAGGCAAAAAACAGGGATTTCCCATCTTTGCTTATTGATGGCTGACCCACATCAAACTGCGGATCATTAAATTTAAAAGGTCGTATGGATATCAGATCTGTACCCGAAAGTTCAGCAATGAATATCCCACTATGATTTTTGAAGTTCTTGTTCCCAGCCATTTTCCCTGTTTCAATTTCACTTGTAAAATACACAGTTTTCCCATCAGGAGCAAAACATAATGGGCCGTTATTGAATTTGTTACTCCGATCGCTTTTTATTACTCTTGATTTCCTGTATGCTGAGGTGTCTTTTTTCTCTGCAAAGTAAATATTGTAAAGACGGCTCCCATCATAACCAGTGCGATCTTTAATTGCACTAAACCGTCTGTCGGAGCAGAATACTATACCATCTTTGACTATCACAGGAGAGATATTGTTGAAGCCATTATAATTAAATGGCATCCTTTTAACATTATAAACAGAAGGTTGCTGCGCCTCAGTCTGAACTGAAACGAAAGGTACAATCAGAGCGAGTGTTATGATATATAATATTTTTTTCAACATAATACTAAAAGTACCTTGGATTAGCTGCGCTTACTTTATATCCGAATTCGTATCGCAAAATAATTTCGCTTGATCCTTTTGAATAGGAATTCATCCTGCCGACAGGATAATCATAGGAGAAACCGAACATAAACTGCGGATTAAGCTGAACCTGAAGAATTCCTACAACAACTTCTTCTGATGTTCGATAAGAGCCGCCCAACCATATCAGATCCCCTAATATAAAATTGGCATTTATATCTAATTGCGTAAGCTTCTTTGTCTTTTCAAGAGAATAATCAATCAGTACGGAAGGTTTAAACTTGAAAACCTGCGAGAATGTAATAAGACCTCCGGCAGAAAAGATAACATCATACTCTTTAATACTATGATGTGGCTCGACAGAACTCGTTGAAATGTTTTTCTTATAGTTCAGGAAAGAAGGAATAGAAGCTCCGGCAAAAAACTGATCGCTGAAATAGTAGACCCCGGCACCTACATTGGGAAGAAGATATGGTTTGTCATTTGAACTAAATACCGGATCGTTTTTTGTTGTTGTCAGAATGCCCGTATAGTCTGTGTTTGACCTGTCAAAACCTCCTTTCAGTCCGAGTGAAAGCTTCCCTTTTCCCAACTTTATATGGTAAGCATAACTGGCATAAATACTCTGGGATTTAGTAAATCCGAATTTCATGAACTGAGCCATTATCCCGAGTCCAACCTTGTTGTTTTTCATTGGAGCATTAAGCGAAACCGTTTGAAAAACCGGAGCATCAGATATGCCCATCCACTGCATCCTGTATGACAAAAATGCACTCAAAGAACCCCTTGTCCCGGCATACGCGGGGTTGATCAACAGACCATTCTGCAGGTATTGACTATAGACAGGGTATCCCAGGCTAATCCCGGTGGAATCAGGAATTGCCTGACCCGGGACGCTTGTGAAAGCAGTAAAGAAGAAAAAACAAAATAATACCTTTGTCTTATTCATTCGGTTGATACAACCATAATACTTTACTAAAAACCGTAACATTAATATCTTTTAAGAATAATAAATCCGCTCTTCTTATAAACAGAACCATCTTGTTTTTTTGGAGTTATTTTCAGCATATAATAATATGTGCCTTCTGAAAGATCAAGTCCATTGGAGTTCTTTCCGTCCCAATCAGTCCATACCTGACTATTGCGGTTAGAAGTGGAAAATACTTCAGTCCCGGCTCCATTAACAATACTCAGATCCAGATAATTATCCTCTTTATTTAATCCTTCAATAACAAATGTATTATTCCATGCATCACCATTTGGTGAAAAGCCCTGTGGAATAAAATCCTTAAGTAATTCTATAGCTACTGAATCCTTCAGGTTGCAAAGACCTCTGGAGATAGTCCATAAAAATGAGTTTTTACCTAAAACCAGATACCTTATTGTTGTTTTATAATTCGTTGTGTCGTCGATAGAACTTGCTCCATTATAAAGAATCCTCCACGCTCCTGTTTCACCTGGAAAAGGTAAAAGAGCTCTCATGTGGTATATTTTCTCTACAGAAAAGATCGTAGTATCAGGCCCTGCATTAACCGGGCTTGCCGGTAACGGGTCAATTCCTATATCAAAGACATTCGAGATACTTGAACAACAGTCATTTAAACCTGATTTAACCGTTCGTTTGTATTTTGCAGCCGTAAATAATGCCGGAGCCTGGTAAGTCGGTGTATTATTAGCTCCTGTAGCAGGTCCCCATAAGCTCCCTCCATCGGTGCTTTGTTCCCATAAATAATTATAAGTACCCGATCCTCCTGACAGGGTTACTCCGGTAATGATATCAGGGACTCTGCTATAACACACTTTTGTATTGCCTGATATTGTATTGTTTGTTATTAACGGGAGCACAATAATGGCTATCGGATTACTGCTTACAATACAGGCACCGGAGGTTACCTCCCGTTTGAAATAGGTAGTTGTTGTGAGGGCTGATGGCTGATAAGTTATCCCGTTACCCCCTGAAGGGACAGCTGTGAAAGTAGTATTATCTGCCGAATACTTCCACTGATAGGCATAACTCCCCGGAATAGATGTTCCACCGGTAGATA
>JADGPT010000220.1 GCA_017882345.1 Bacteroidales bacterium | reverse complement strand
AGTTTTCAGAAATTTTCATTAAAAATGAGCTTTGCCAAGGGATGGATTGAAAAATTTATTAATAATAAGTTAGAAAAGTTTGGTTCTTAACTATAAATAAAAGTATTTGCTAAAGTTGGTTGAATTGTCATTTCAAATATTTCCAAGGATCAAAACCTCCGTTATTGCTTTCTCGTTTTTAATCCTCGTGTTGGTTTTCATATTTATAATCTTGAATATCTCAGGCACTGCTTTCAGGAAACTGGGATTTCCCCCAGAATATTCGGTCTATTTCCTTTTTTTGTCACTACTTTGCAGTTACATAAACATTCCTATAAAAAAGGTCAGGTCGCACCTACCAGTGATATCAGACAAAGTAACTGATGAGCTTAGGTCAAGTTTAGCTGCTTCATCTCTTAAAATGTACAGTACAATAGCTATTAACCTGGGAGGCGCTGTTATTCCACTAATAATGTCTGTATTCCTGTCATCAATGGCAAAACCGGTTGAAGTTTTATCAGGGATTCTTGTCATGACGATAATAATTTATAAGATTGCTCGACCTGTGAAAGGTTCTGGGATTGTGGTCCATGCGCTGCTTCCTCCGTTTCTGGCGGCTTTTGTGGCAATTATTATCTCTCCTCAAAATGCGCCTGTTATCGCCTACATCTCTGGTACGGTTGGATGTATTCTTGGAATTGACATACTCAACCTGAAAAAAATCCCTGATCTTGGGGTGCCATTAGTTTCGATAGGAGGAGCAGGGACATTTGATGCAATATTCCTGACTGGTATAATATCTGTGCTGCTGGCGTAAACCCCCAGCAAAGGTAACACCAAGGATTTTTACAACAATGGGATAACGTAATCCTTAAATCCACCAACAAATGTCATAAAAATTACAAAACTTATTTATATACTGCAATCTATGTTTATTTGATAGCAATACTATTAATAGCAGTGCTATACACACGAGTATGGGAGGTTTTCGTATCAGATGGGCAGTATTGCGACTTAAGATTCCGGATAATTGGATGATTCAATTACTTCAGAATCATAATGTGGACATCAAAGTATTCGGCTGCAAACCCTATCAATCCAGAGGTGGAAGGGGTCTTGTCAGACTCAATACAAATGAAAACATGGACGATAAGATACGGAGCCATAAAGACATGGTAAAAGCCAGTTTCTCCCGTGAATCTGATCAGGCGGTTAAGGGGGAGGTCATTATTGACAAATGCGCAGCCTGTAATGCCTTGAAGCAATCCGATTGTTTTATGTTCTCATCAAAGTCCGGGGGTGAGGGATGGCTTGAATGGGCAGTTGCGGCTGAAAGCAATAGCGCCATACATGACCTGGTTTATCTGCTTGGAAAAAACAAATGCGAAGTTCAGTTAACCCGGGTATCAGGTTCCTCGGGTGCATCCGGGCTTACCTTGAGACAGGAGGAAATCCTTCAGTTCGCATATAGTAATGGATATTATGAATATCCGAGGCGTGTTAACCTTAGCGCTCTCTCCCGGATATTTGATGTATCCCCATCGACAATGTCTGAAATCCTTAGGGCAGGGCAGCGAAGGATTTTTTCTGAATATTTTGGTGTACAGCCATTGTAAAAGAGAAGAGACCATCTATTTAAGGTCGAGTTTATCTGCATTATCCGTTAAATTACTTAAATCCGTATGTAATACCACCGAAACATACCCCTAAATACCAGCTTGTCTGAACGATCATCTGTAGCATCTTTTATCAGTTCCTTCAAACCGTTAACATCAATCTCCATTTTAGGTATTGCAAACCCTCCGATGAGACAGCGTCAGGACATTTCAGTTAGGTTCTGTTGTTACAGAGAGATGTTCACATGCAGAAATTTTCAGAACAACACAACTTAAGATTTATAACCCGTACATATGCGGGAAAAAATCTAATTCTAATCAATGTAATTTATTCTTCATGAAAAACTGAAATCAGATATCAAAAACGCGGAACAAGGATAGGAGGATAAACAAATGAAAGTATGCATACCAATAATAAGGCAAGATGGTTTGAATGATATGGTTGCCCAGTATTTCGGCATGAGAATACCTGCAGAGAACACAGAGGAGAATAATACATGACACCATTTATCGAAATAAAAAACCTTTGTGTTAGCTTTGATGGAGTTGATGTTCTTAAAAATATTAACCTTGAAATCAAAGAAGGAGAAATTATCGGTATATTGGGAAAGAGCAGTGCAGGAAAATCCATTCTCATGCATATACTCAGAGGTGTGGACGCTTTTGATAATGTTTCAGGTAGTGTTATCTACCATCTGTCTCGATGTAGTAATGGATGTATTGAACTTCCAAGCAAAGCCGGGACTAGCTGCCCAATATGTCATACAACATTTAAGTCGTTCGATGCAGATCTCGTAAAATTGCCCCTCTATGACCATTCAAGAAGAGAGATAACCAAAAGAATCGCTATTATGCTCCAGAGAACTTTTGCTTTATATGGCGATGAGAGGGTTATCGTGAACGTGATGAATGCACTTCAGGAAATAGGTGAGCTTGGACCTGATGCAATAAACAAAGCCGCTGACCTTCTGGATCAGGTCAATCTTTCCAACAGGATGATGCATATAGCACGAGAATTATCTGGAGGTGAGAAACAGCGCGTCGTATTAGCGAGGCAGCTTGTGAAAAACCCCCTAATATTACTGGCAGATGAACCAACAGGGACACTTGACCCAAGGACCGCAGATATTGTTCATGAAACCATCCTGAGAGCGACCAAGAATTTCAATATGTCGCTTGTTATCACCTCCCACTGGCCCAAGGTTATCGAGGAGCTTTCACATAGAGCACTGTGGCTTAATGAAGGGAAGATAATAAAAATCGGTGATCCGCAGGATGTTTGCTCTGCATTCATGGAAGAAGTAGGGGATATAGGCGACTTTGAAAAAGTTGATATTGGTAAACCCGTTGTTCGCACTCATGACCTGAACATGACATACTTCTCTCTTGACAGAGGTATAGTGAGGGCAGTCGATAATGTAAGTTTTGAAGTAAATGAAGGTGAGATACTGGGGTTAATCGGAGTAAGCGGTGCAGGCAAAACCACGACATCCAAGATTATTTCGGGATTATTAAAGCCAACATCAGGTTCAATTGAGGTCAGAATCGGGGATGAGTGGATAGATTTGACACAATTAGGTGCTGAAAAGAAAGGTAGAGCCACAAAATATATTGGGGTATTGCATCAGGAATATAGTCTTTATCCTCACAGGAATATTATTGACAACCTGACAGAATCTATCGGTATTGATTTGCCTTTTGAGCTGGGTGAAAGAAAAGCTATCCATACATTGAGGACCGCAGGTTTCACAGAGAAAAAAGCAAAGGAAATCCTTGCTAAAATGCCTGATGAACTGAGCGAGGGAGAAAGACATAGGGTTGCGATGGCACAGGTACTTATCAGAGAACCGAGGATACTTGTTTTTGATGAGCCTACAGGAACAATGGATCCTGTAACAAAGATAGAAGTTGCAAAGTCTATAATCCACGCCAGAAAAACATTGGGAGAAACATTTGTCATTGTATCGCACGATATGGATTTTGTTGCTCATGTATGCGACAGGACAGCATTGATGCGTCTTGGTAAGATTGTGGATATTGGCGAGACAAATGCTGTTTTATCAAAACTTTCGGAGAACGAACGAGAGGAAGCCCTTTTGTCATGTCAAACATAAAGTGTAATCTGGAACAGTCGAGATAACTTTATTTTTTCTTATGTCTGCTCATTAACTTTTTGGGGTCTTAAGCTTCTTTATTTGTCCTGGAGACCATCGATATCTTGATAACTTGTTCGTTATTAGTGACATCATCGGGTTCTATAAAGTCTGCGTTTGCTAATATTATATAATTTATTAAATCTGTATTGGTTGATGTAGGAAAGATAACGTTCTACTTTTAACTGACGAAGACTCGACAGTCCCTTCTGTCTCACCGCAGCCAAGTGGTCACCTCCTTTACAGATGGTCGGGTGGAAATGGATAACTTCTCCACAGGGTATCCTATTGCACACCCCATCAAACCCCATTTCCCAGATTGAAGACCCAAAATCCGGCAGAACTCCACATTATCACCCATTTGAGCCGTGATGGAAACGAGTTGAAATCCGAGACCAAGAGCTGTTGCTTTCAACCACATATTCTCCAAACAATGGGCAAGAGATTCTTGTTCTACAGGAGGGAACCCTTTCTTTTCGGCTATTACAATATAGAACGGAGCAGTGCCGACACCGGGTACAAATCCCATTTTTTTAATCATTGCGAGACGATTCATAAATCCTGTTGCTTGGGCCCGTAGTTGTTCGTTTTTCTCCATAATATTATCAAGATCAGAAGCCTTTCTCAGAACTTCACCAAAGATCAGTGGATTTAATAAAGCCATGGTTTCAGAGTTATTTCGTATAATAAAAAATCTCC
>JADGPT010000219.1 GCA_017882345.1 Bacteroidales bacterium | reverse complement strand
TATTATCAGATCCTTTTTTGTCTTGCTCTTTTGAATCCGCATTAGATTCTGTCTTTTTCACCATAAGTGTATCCTTCTGCAGAGATCCAATCTGTGCCAAACAAACGTGACCTGCTGAAAAAAAGATCAGAATAACAAAAAAAACCTTTATTGTAATTTTCATGATTTCATTATCTTTTTATTTATTGCAGGTCATTTATAAAGTTATTATTACATCAGCAATTTTAGTCTCAACCAATGATTTTCTAAGGTTAAAAGCAAAGTTATGGAATTAATATGAAGAAAAGATGAATTCACTTATAAGTGTGCAATTTGTGCATACGTATTTAGAGTTTTATCACCTATAAAAATTTTATCCTCGCTCTCTTTACTTGCCTGGTAATTGTTGCATGCAAAAAAAACGATTCAAATCCCACAAATGGAACGATTGACAGCGATTCAGCGTAAACGTTTTTATTTCTCTGGAATTATTTATAAATTTGAAATACTTACAACTTCCAATGTCAGCCAATTTTTCAGAATATAATTGGATAACATCATAATACCATAATATCATAGCACCATAACATCATAACACCATAACAACATAACAACATTAAAATATTACAGGATGTTACCTCTTTTTAAAAGAAACAATGATAAGCTCGAATGTCTGCTTTGCCCTCACTATTGCAAATTAACATTTGGTAAAACAGGAATTTGCGGTGTCAGAAAAAATACCGGTGAAAAAATCGAACTCATAACTTATGGTGTTGTATCAGGTTATTCTCTCGACCCGGTTGAAAAAAAACCTTTGTATCATTATTTCCCCGGACAAAACATTTTATCGATTGGATCATTCGGTTGTAACATGAGATGTGATTTTTGCCAGAATTTCCATATTTCTCAGGAAATTCCTGAAAGTCTTATGCCTGAGGTTACCATTAATAAAATTATCAAAGATGCTCTTAAAGCCGAAAAGAATATTGGAGTATCCTTTACTTATAATGAACCTATTATCTGGTTTGAGTTCATGAAAGATATAGCTGAATCGGCTAAAAGAGAGGGGTTACACACTGTAATGGTCAGCAATGGATTTGTCAACAGTGAACCTCTGAAAGAAATAATCGGATTCATCGATGCATTTAATATTGATCTTAAAGCATTCAATAATAATTTTTACAGAAAACTTACAGGAGCTGAATTAGAACCTGTTAAAAGCAGTTTGAAACAGATTGCCAGCTCAGGAAAACATCTGGAAGTAACCACTCTGGTTATCCCCGGACTAAATGATGACGAAAAGGAAATGGCATTGCAGGTGGAATGGATGTCGGGGGAGCTTGGGAAAGATATACCTTTTCATCTCAGCGGATACTTCCCTACTTATAAAAGAGCTAATCCCGCCACTCCGGAAGAATCACTGAAAAAACTTTTTGATATTGCTTCTGAATATCTGGATTACGTTTACATAGGGAATAGCCAGACATCCACGGGACAAAATACATTATGTCCCGTATGCGGTACTGTAGTAACTATAAGATCAGGATATAAAACAAGACTTGTAAACCTTGATGAAAAAGGAAAATGTACTTGTTGTGGTAACCAGGTTTACAGAAACTTTACTATTTCTTAGCAGATATTGTACTCAGTCTTTCAAATAGCTTGTCTACGCCTGTAAGAAGATCTTTTGACACAGTCTTATAGTAAGCTTTCACGATTTTGGGATTATCTTTACCATCTGGATTATTTACACGGGCGATGAGTTCGTTTCTGAATTCAACTGCCTCTGAAATCAATACTGACAATTCATCAGATTTATTTTCGGGATGAATATTTGAATAGACAAAACAGTCTGAAATCACTTCAAAAATAAGGTATTCAATATCCTTTTTAAGTTCTCTTACACTTGCCATACAATACAGGTTTGAATTAATGAGGGTACAAATATAATAATTTATCTTTCAGTATGTTCTAAACAGCTCTATTATTCAGACCTGAAGAGTCCGATACTTGCCTCAGCTTTTTTCAGGTAAAGATTCCTTAATCTTTCAATCAATGGAAATTTTACATTGAAGAATTTATCGTCAATACAATTAAAAGGAAGAACCATCGGTGATGTTCCGGTCATGAATACTCCCTCATATTTTTTGATGTCATCAACCTTAACAAAGGAAAATTCCACACTAATCTTGTTCTCTATACAGATTTCAAGAATCTGTTTCCTGGTAATACCACTTAGAACAAAGTTGTCCGGAGCAGTTACCAGGGTTTCTCCCCTCAGAAAGAAAATATTAGATTTGCTTCCTTCAGTGATAAGATTATTTTCATTTACCAGAATAGCCTCATATCCACCCTCAAGAATTAGTTTGTGATAGACATCTGATTTGAGTTTATGATTTATTACTTTTGATTCAGGATCTTTCCGTTCTGCAAAAAACAGGACGCCTTTAACCCCATTTCTATACTGCTTTTCAGTTGGATAACTGGATTCAATAAAATAGACAAGAAAATTGGCCACCCCATTATTATAATTGAAAACAATCTTCAGATTTGACTCAAGTTTTTTGTCCGATCTGGTCAGGCTTATAATAGCTTTTCTGAGTGTGGGGATATCGGACAGGAATTTCTTTTTCTGAAGTTTTACGCTAGACGCGAGCCGTTCCATGTGATCAGGAAAAAATATTGGATTTCCTTTCACCATCCTTAAGACTTCGTAAACAGAATCACCTTCATAAACCAGCGACTTATCGAACATTTCAGCAGGTTGCAGGTTTCCATTAAGTATGAACTTCTTACCATAACATTCATTCATGAGAAACAGGTATTATCATCACAAAAATACAAACTCTAATGCAATCAACCTTCAATTCTCATTATATTCGTAGTCATAATTCAATGGTTATTTCAACAGATGTATGCAATTATTGATATTGAGACCACAGGCGGGAGTGCACGGAATGAAAAAATAACTGAAATCGCCGTTTATCTTCATGATGGGAATGAGATTACAGGGGAATTTGTTTCTCTTGTTAACCCTGAAAAGAATATACCGTATTTTATTACAAACCTTACAGGGATTACCAATGAGATGGTTGAAGATGCTCCGCGTTTTTATGAGATCGCCAAAAAGATAATTGAACTGACAGAAGGCAGAACTTTTGTTGCGCATAATGCACGGTTTGACTATTCCTTCATCAGAGAGGAATATAAGTCACTTGGTTTCAATTTTAAGCGAAATATTCTCGATACAGTTGCTCTCAGCAGAAAACTTATCCCCGGACATAAGTCATACAGTTTAGGCAATATCTGCAATGATCTGAATATTTCAATTAACGGAAGACACAGGGCTTCTGGAGATGCTCTGGCTACGGTGAAGCTATTAGAAATCCTTATTGCCAGAGATATTGAAATTAATGGAAGCAGGACTTCCCTTCTGAAAAACACGATGGTGTCGAAGTTAAATCCAAAGCTCGATATCGCTAAAGTTGAAAGTATTCCTGATGAACCCGGAGTTTATTATTTCTATAATGAGAAGAGAGATCTGATATATATTGGAAAGAGTCGAAATCTCCAGCAGAGAATTGCAACTCACCTTTCAAACAATTCGACCAACCGTTCGATGGAAATGCGGGATCTTATCACGGATATTGACTGGGAAACAACTGGTAGTGAACTTATTGCCCTCCTTAAGGAATCTTTTGAAATCAAGCTTAATAAGCCTGTTTATAACAGGGCACAACGCAGGACCGGATTTCAATGGGGTATTTTTAGTTTTTTTGATCAGAATGGATACCTGAATTACAGGTACGGGCAAATTAACGATGACGAAGTTCCTGTTTCAGTGTTCACCTCAAAAGAAAAAACGAAATCAAAACTGGGATCGCTTGTTGAAACTTACCGTCTATGTCAGAAGTTATCGGGTCTCTATGAAACTGAGGGAGCCTGTTTTCATTATCAGGTAGGAATCTGCAAAGGGGCATGTATCGGAAAAGAGACACCACATGACTATAATGAACGGGCATCAAAAGCTACCGATGAATTCATCTTTACCAGGCGTAACTTTTTTATAATCGATAAAGGTCACTACGATGAGGAGCGCTGCGCTGTGAAGATCGTCAATGGGAAATACTCAGGCTACGGATATTTTAACATTAATGATATGGGATTCGGACTTGATGCAGTGCATGAGTGCATTAAACCATCTATCGGGAACAGCGATATCCAGGTCATTTTGAAACAGTATCTCAAAAGCAATCGGGTGGAGAAGATTATTGAATTTTAATTCCAGTTAAAACTCAGCCTTTCAGGTATTACCCCCAAACCCCCCAAGGGGGGCTTAAATATTGTCATAATATTGAATCCGCCTTTTTTTTCCAGCTCTTAACAGAAATAAAACTGGTAATAAAAAAGGTACTAAAAGTCCCCCTCGGGGGATTTAGGGGTAAAAATCGGGAAAATTGAATGCAAC
>JADGPT010000055.1 GCA_017882345.1 Bacteroidales bacterium | reverse complement strand
TTGTACGAAATCTTAATTGTCATGAAAAATTCTGAAATGAAAAATACCAGATTAACTAAAAGATTAATAAATACCATACTTTATGCCTGTGTATGCATAAGTGGATTTCAGGCAATGGCCCAGGAGACGGACTCCATAGGTAAGTCCGGGCAAGTAAATGTGAAAAATTAGCTCCATCTCATTACCACCTTCCCGATACTTTTTCTTTTTTCGAGATATTCGTGAGCTGCTGCAATGTCTACTGCATTAAATACCTTGCTTAATGTAGGTGTAAACACACCCTGGCTTGTTAATTGAACAACTTCCTCCAGACAGCGATTGAGTACTGAAGGTTTGTCATCTGCAATATGTAGCATATTTATGCCAATGATTGCCTTAGACAGCGCTATCAGCATTAGCGGATGATATAATCCAAAATCCAATACAGCCTTCAATTTGCCGAATAAGTTTTTGTTGGTCAAGTCGGCTGCTCCATAGCACACGATCCGGCCACCGGGAGCTAACAAACGAAATCCTTTTTTTACAGACTTGCCACCCACTGCATCAAAGATCACATCCACTCCTTTACCCTCCCCAATCAGGTTTTTTATTTCTATCTCAAAATCCTGAGTGGCATAATTGATAGGATGATGTACACCAAGTGAGGATAAGTAATTTAATTTTGTATCACTACCGGCAGTAGCAAATATTTCGCATTTTTTATATTTTGCATACTGAATCAAAGCAGTACCCACGCCACCGGCGCCTGCCTGGATAAGTACTTTATCTCCTTCATGCAAATTAACCATTTCAGCAGCAGCATAATAAGCAGTGCAATATTGTGTAGTTAGCGCAGTGGCTGTAGCATTATCTATATTGTCCGGTATCACCGCAACAGCGCTGGCATTGGTTACAGCATATTCTGCATAACCGCCAAAACGCGTCATTGCTGTTACCCTGTCACCAATTTTCAGAGTTGAAACATTTTCACCAATTGCATCTACAGTGCCTGCTACATCATAGCCCAAAATTGCCGGTAGAGGAGGAGCATCTTTGTACATTCCTTTACGGGCCATAACATCGGCAAAGTTTAAACCAAAAGTATCCACTTTAATTAAGACCTCTCCCTTTTGAGGTTGCGGTTTTGCTATTTCTCTTACTTCAAATGCAGTTGCTGCATTTCCGGTTTTTATTAATGCTATTGCTTTCATAAAAAATTATTGAATAAAAGTAATCTATAACTTTTATAAGCAGAAGAAAAATCAGAAAATAGTAATTCCTATTGAGATTTAAATTATGGCAAAGGACTGAGCTGGAAGATACGGGACGCCGAGCCCAACCACTAAGCGCTCTTGAGCTTTTCTTCTTAAATTTATTTACTAGTTAAATGCCAAAATCCACACACGGAACATTTATATGCTGACAAATCTCTTACACCTTTATTCTCCTGAAGATAGTCTATTGATTCTTTTGCATCAATTAATGAATTATAGATGGTCTTTTTACATGGAGACTCAATAGGATATATCTTTCTTACGCGAGATGGTTTATATTTCATTTGGATACTTATTTTTCACAACACATAGTAAAGATAAATATTTCTGATATAATAGTGTATTTACAAAACCGAATAAGAATCGCCACCTATCGATCCTTCCTTTGCAAATGTGTGAATCTTACAAATTTCTTACATTATTATGTAACTTCCCCGGAAATAATAAACTCAAATTTGTCTTCTGATCATCTTGATACTAAGTAACACTATGGGAAATTTTGTAATTATAAAAACCACAAATGGTGAGTACTGCTTTAGATTAAAAGAAGACAATTCTCAAATTATACTCACAAGTCAAATGTATTCTTCAAAATCAGACTGCATTGATGGCATTGAGTTAGTAAGGACTAATTGTTTGCCTGACAGACTATTATATTAATATGAGGAAGATTATTCCGATAATAATCCGATAATAACCAAAATACTTAATGCCATAATCATGCACAATTCTTACAAATGCTTTCACCGCAATCCATGCAGTTAGAAAGGCAATTACCATTCCCAGACTCAATAAGAAAAACTCATGTCCGGAAAAATCAATTGATGATTTTAATAAATCGTAGCTGGTCGCGATGAACATCGTTGGAACTGCAAGCAAAAAAGAAAATTCAATTGCTTGTTTTTTATCCAGCCCGTTAAAAATTCCACCAACAATTGTCGCTGCCGCTCTCGAAACACCCGGGATCATTGAAACACTTTGAATAAGACCTATAAAAAATGCATTCTTGTAGGAAATGTTTTCAAGTGTATCCGTATTGCTTTGTTGAGTAGCTAACTTTTTGTCAATCAGAATAAGAACTATCCCTCCTAAAATGAGTGAAACAGCAACTATTATCGGGTTGAATAAATAGGCTTTAATGTAGGGATATGCCAGGAAACCAATAATCCCGGTAGGTAAAAAAGCAACACCAAGTTTTAAATATATAGAAATCCCTTTTAAAAACCGTTTGAAATATATCAGTACAATGGCCATTATCGCTCCAATCTGTATAGAAATCTCAAAGGTCTTTACAAAAGCATGTTCAGGGATATTCATTACACTTGAAGCTAATATCATATGCCCTGTAGATGATATTGGCAGGAATTCAGTCAAACCTTCTATAATGGCTAAAACTATTGATTGAAAAATGTTCATACCATTTTATTTTTACTTCAGCAAAAATATACCAAAAAAGTTCAAAGTCAAACTTATTTCTATCCTTCTGTCCAAGTTCTTTATCCGGAGTCCTGGAAAATGGACCTGAAACTATTGCTATGAACTTGCTTACTGGTATTACCTGGAAATAAAGTCATGGAACTGCTGGTAAAAGTCATACATAGTGCAATCAATCCACCGGTTGCCATAGTGCCTGTATGGATGAATTTACGTTTCATCAAATTTATTTTCCTTGCATATTATTCCATCACACTCCAGTTACCTATATTTGTGTTGTTTTATCCCCTATAACAAATAATTTAATTCAAAATATAAAGGGGCATGCCATGGCATGCCCTTTATTCAATATAACAACAAATTTTATCAGATCAGTTTCATATTCACAGGGTCCCAGTTAATTATTTTTTTCTGGAAATTACTGTCATTGCATGCAAGACATGGAGCACAAGCTCTGAATCCGAATACCGGATCCTCAACAACAGGTTTGCCTGATCTTACTCCTTCGAAGAAGTTTGCAAAATGTTCAACATGTTCATCATATCCTTCAGGAGCGGAATACTTGGTGCCGGGCTTTACAGGTCTTTGTTGATCCTCTTTTGAATACTTCTGATTGTATCTTTTCAACAGTTCTTCCTGCATAGCTTTGGGGTAGGTATCAAGGGCATCCCATCCTCCAATTCCCGGGGCTTTCGACATGATGCTATGACTTACAATAAATCCTTTATCAGTCATTTCGATTATGCCTTCACTTCCAATGAACCTTGTTACTCCCTTATCTCCGTTTCCGCTCACAAAATTCACCCTTAACATTACCTGGAAAGAGGGATGTTCTTTTGATTCCGGATAATGCATTATACCGACCATCACATCCGGCACATCACGTTCATCTTTCCAGTATGTGATCTGACCGGAAGCAAATATTTTTTCGGGACCTTTAGAATCGGTCAGGACATGAATCCCGGATAAGAGGTGAACAAACAGGTCTCCTGCAACCCCTGTCCCAAAGTCACGGTAATTTCTCCACCAGAAAAATTTCCTGGCATCATACGGTATCTTAGGTGTACCAGCAATATACCTGTCCCAGTCAACTGTCTGGGGCGAGCCATCAGTGGGCATAGTATATTCTCATGCACCCAGGGCATCCTGTCTGTCAAATGAAGCTTCAATACAATTCAGTTGCCCGATAATGCCTGTTTTGTAAAGCTCTTTCGCTTTTCGGTAGATAATGCTGCTGACACGCTGACTTCCGACCTGCATTGTTTTCTTAGTTTTATCGCGGGTCGCTATAACGTCCAGTCCTTCACTTAGTCTATGAACCATGGGTTTTTCACAATAAACTGATTTCCCGGCATTCATGGCATCCATCGATATCCTTGCATGCCAGTTATCGCTGGTTGCTATTACTACAGCATCAATGTCCTTACGGTTAAGAATTTCCCGGTAATCTCTGGTTGTAAAAATATCCTTCCCATATTTCTCTTTTACTCTCTCCAGCCTTCCTGAATAAAGGTCGCAGGCAGCAACTAACTCTACTCCCGGAACTTTTAAGGCAGTATTAATATCTACATTGCCCATGATGCCCATTCCAATTGCTGCAATCCTTATTTTATCATTGGAAGTGAAATTCTTATCAAATGCTATGATATGTTCTTCCATTTTCTGACGATCTGCAAATCCGTATACAGGTCCTGCAGATAAAAGCAATGCAGTGCCCCCGAGGTTCCGGATAAATTTTCTTCTTGATGTCTGAGATTTCATATTAGTACGATTAAGTTTTTGAATAATAGAAATAGTAAAATCAAATTGGGAAAGATGAAGATAAAATTTAAATCCCAAATTTACTATCAATACCTGATATTCATCATCACTACGCTGGCGAGGTTAAGGAATACTTAAATAATGGAATCCCCTTAAGCGCTTTTGCTTTGATAATTTCAATCTCTCCGTTATTCAATGGTTTAATCTTATCTCTCAGGCTCAGTGCCGTTTTGAACAGTTCAGGTTCTCCGGGAGGGATGGCGGTCGCGATCGGGTGAGACAAGGTAAAACGTAATCCCGTCAGAATGTCTTCTTCATTCGTAAGCGGTTCATACCAACATTTGCCATATTTTGAATGGTCAGCATCTCTGGGCCACGTTCCTTTGGCCATAGCTTTTAAGGCAATAATCCCCATTTTCTTCTCCTGTGCAAGTGCAAGTACCTGGGGGCCAAAGTTCCCTGCATACCAGGTATATAAATTAAAAGGAAACATTATTGTATCGAAATCGAAACCATTCATTAAAGCGATGGCAGCTTCAACAGAATGCGCCGAGAATCCGATAAAACGGATCTTCCCTTCTTTCCGGGCTTCAAGGCATGTTTCAATAGCGCCTCCCTTTCCCAGGATAGCTTTAACATCAGTTAGTGTAGTAACCGCATGTAACTGATAAAGATCAAAATGATCCGTACGCAAATTCTTTAGAGATTGTTCCAGTTCCTTCCGGGAATCTTCCTTATTTCGTCCGTCGGTTTTACAGGAAAGAAAGACATTTTTCCGGAAAGGCTCCAGCGCAACCCCCAGTTTAATCTCCGCATCACCGTAGGATGGTGAGACATCAAAGTAATTAACACCGGCATCAATTGCCAGCCTGACGGAAGAAGATGCCTCTTCTGGCGTTACATTCATGACAACAATTCCTCCAAAACCGAGAACTGATAACATCTCCCCTGTTTTACCAAGAGATCTTTTTTCCAGCTTCCCTGAAACTGATTCCCTTTTAATAAAGGATAGATCAGCAGGAAACATGCTCACCATCGGAGCGATAATAGCTGTTGATTTGATAAAATCACGACGTTTCATAATTGCTGTATTTAATTAAAAGAAATTTAGTATCAAAGTTACGAAATATTAAAAATCTGACATAGAATGTTATGGAAAAATCCGAACCTCTCAAACCTGATAAAAACTGATTAAAGTGACATCAGCCGTTTTGTTAAAGGTCTCAACCCGAATTTAAATAGTATAAAATGAGTTAGGGGATTAATTAAATATGCTTAAACAAACACGGTAAATTATTGTTTATCTTCCTGGTGCATAATATGAATATTTGGTATTTTATCATTTTCTTATCATGTTCAGATTTTAATTAATCAAAATAATATTCTAAATTTCAGGAGGATTTAAATTATGTCGGACACTACACTTTTCGAACCCATGTCAAATGGGGAAGTTTACCAACCATCATCTGCCTTTATAGCTAAAGCCAATGTACCGGACTGGGAGTCAAAAACCATCCAGGCTGAACAGGATCTGCAAGGTTTCTGGTCTGAACGTGCCCTTGAACTTGAATGGTATCAACCATGGAACAAAGTACTCGATGATAGTAATAAGCCTTTTTACAAGTGGTTTACAGGAGGCAAGGTTAATATTGTACACAATTGTCTCGATCGCTATGTCAAAACCTGGCGACGGAATAAACTCGCTCTTATTTGGGAAGGTGAACCAGGGGACCAGCGTTCCTTCTCGTATCATGCCCTGAATCGCGAAGTATGCAAATTTGCCAGCGTGATTAAAGCTATGGGGATTACGAAAGGTGATCGTGTGACTATTTATCTGCCGCGCATACCGGAGATTGTTATCGCTATGCTTGCCTGTGCCAAAATAGGTGCAATACATTCGGTTGTCTATGGTGGCTTCTCTGTTGAATCATTACATGGCCGTATTCTTGACTCACATTCTAAGATTGCAATTACTGCCGATGGAGGCTGGATGAATGGCAAAATCGTCAAGCTCAAAGATATGATGGATGAGGCTCTCCGGCGATCTCCCAGCGTGGAGCATGTAATCGTTATTAAACGTACCGGCCAGGATGTTATGATGGAACCGGAAAGGGATTTGTGGTATCACGATTTGATGTCCCTTCCAATTGCCAGTCCAAAATGCGAGACCGAAGTGATGGATGCGGAAGATCCACTATATATTCTTTATACATCCGGAACTACCGGCAAACCTAAAGCAGTTCTGCACACCCACGGCGGATATATGGTTGGAATTTATGCTACACTCAAGGATGTTTTTGACCTGAAGGATGAAGACAGATGGTGGTGCACCGCTGATCCCGGGTGGGTAACGGGCCATTCCTACCTGGTTTACGGACCCTTGCTTAATGGCGCTACTTCTTTCCTTTATGAGGGTGCTCCAACATTTCCTTACCCAAACCGATGGTGGCTGATGATCGAAAAATACGCTCTCACAATTCTTTATACGGCGCCAACAGCTGTTCGCGGACTAATGCGTTTCGGCGAGGCCTGGCCAAACAGGCATGACCTTTCCTCTCTGCGTCTTCTCGGTTCGGTCGGTGAGCCTATTAATCCGGAGGCATGGAAATGGTATCATCGTGTTATAGGCAAAGGGAACTGCCCTATCATGGATACCTGGTGGCAGACTGAAACAGGAATGTTTATCATTACACCTACCCCTGTAATGGCTTTGAAGCCGGGTTCAGCCACCCGCCCTTATCTTGGTGTTGCTGCTGAGATTGTGGATGCCAATGGCCAGGTGGTACCTGATGGGGAAGAAGGATTCCTTGTGCTTAGCAAACCCTGGCCGGCAATGATTCGCACTATTTATGGAGATCCTGACAGATATGTAAATCAGTATTGGAGTACATATCCTGACAAGTATATGACCGGTGATTCAGCAAGGCGAGACAAGGATGGCTATTTCTGGATTATCGGACGTGTAGATGATGTAATCAAGGTATCCGGTTACCGGTTAGGTTCTGCCGAGATCGAATCAGCTCTTGTTAGTCACCCTGCAGTAGCCGAAGCGGCGGCTATTGGCCTCCCACATGAAGTTAAAGGCAACTCTATTCATACCTATGTCATCTTACGTACCGGGTTTGATCCTTCGGATTCATTAAAAGATGAACTTCGTAATCACATAGGCCATGAAATTGGCCCTATTGCCAAACCCGAGTCTATAACATTCGTGGATAATCTTCCCAAGACCCGGTCGGGGAAAATTATGCGGCGGCTTCTTAAATCCCGTGCTCAGGGACTACCCGATGGAGATATTACTACCTTAGAGGATTGATAAGAAAATGTAAATTGCTTACCCCATTAAGCCGGGTTCCTCCCTTATCCGGGACAAGATGGAGGGCAAATATGTATCGTATTGATTATGACAATGGTATAGTGCCTTTCTCCTGGCAAAAGACAGACAAAATCTTCCATGATTATAATAAATTTGGTACATTTATTTTTGAATAAAGTATGGGGAAAATAACAGTCAGATACTTAAAAGGCTAAAATAAAATTGCTTTAAGCTAAACTTTAGTTTAATTTTGATAGTTACAAATATGAAACATAATGGCAGAAAAGGATAAATCAAAATATGAATCGTTTAAAGTTTCCGGCGAGGAGTTACTATCGAAGGTTAAAGAGATAATTAAAGAAGGAAATGCCAGGAAAATAATTATTAAAAACGAAAAAGACGAAATCATTTTTGATTTCCCCCTGACATTTGGTGCAATAGGAGTTGTTTTGGCTCCCATTTTTGCCGCTGTCGGGACCTTAGCTGCTCTGGCAACAAATTGCACAATTATAGTTGAAAAAAGAACTGAAGATGACAAAAAATGATTCTTTAGTTTTAACTAAATAATTTGGGAATTATGAAAACTACTAAAGTAAAAACAATCAGTAAACCAAAAAAAACTTCTTTTGCCGGTAAACCAATAAAGCAAAAGAATGTTGCTCCCGGCATTTATGTACCGAGTGAAGAAGAGATTCGTGAAAAAGCCAGGGAAATCTACTATGAACGTATCTCCCGCGGTGAACATGGAACAGCTGAAACTGACTGGCGTGAAGCAGAACAAATACTAAAGGGACAGTAATTCTTCAGCGTTAATTTCATATCCGGGAATCTGATCTAATCGAAAAAGATGCAGGAATCGTAAGAGAACCCATTTTCACGTAACCACCAGCGAAAAGCTTTAGCTATCTTTCTTCTTTTTAATAAGATAACACCATGCTCATTTGATTTAATCCGGTAAACTATTTTCATAGTTGCATTTTTTATGTTTTATACTATAAATCAATCCAGATCATAATATCTGAATTTCTTCAGATAATCAAGTATTGATGTTCCAAGAACATCTTTCCTGTTTATACTCCCATTGGATTTAAGGAACTTCTGCAATGAGCCTGCTCCACCAAGATGTGATGCAGCAATCATTCCCGATTTTGTTATTATAACACCGTTTATTGAGTTTCCTATGAAATGTTCATAATTCAGTAAATGCATACGATTTACACGAATCAATGTCCTGAGAGCTTTCAACTGTAGTTCCCTGGGAAAAATTTCAGGATCTGCCCTAAATTTCTTAAGAGTTATTGTTCTATATCCAAGATACTTAAGGGTAGATTCATCAAACTGCCATTCTCCGAAACAACCTATCTGATTAACAGAAAGCCAATTGTTTCCTGATTCTCTGTAACCAAGGTCACTTATAAATCTGGAAAGTTCTGAATTATGGTGCTTCTTGTTAACTGACTCTGAAAACGATCTTAATTTAAATATTTCCAATCTAAAATCGATATTCGGAGCGCTACAGATATGAGAGATTAAAATAAAAAAACCTGCAAGAAGTGCTTTTTTCATAATTAAATAAATTAAGAATTATATACCCTCAAACCAACTGTTTAATTATCTCTGTAAAGGTAAACCATCTATGGACTAAAATCAACAAGGAGAAACAGTTATCAGGGTAAAATGAGTCTTGGTTTTCTTTGTTTCATCACAGGAAAACAGACGATTATGCATAATAATTAACGATTAATAAACGAAATGAGCCAGTTCGTCAAAATATAGAATACTTTACTGTTAATGTGGATAAAATACGGTTATTCTGAAATATTGCAATACTATAAAACAAAGAATATCAGAGTAATACAAATATATAAACCTCATTAATTCAGAATTATTTCTAAAAATGGGATTTTGACTAAATGTCAATTTACTTAGATAAAAAATCGGGATTCTTTAAGGTTATTAATTATTTGTCTGAGTAGCTTTTAAATAACCTCTGTGATATCTGCTTACCAGCAGACAGGGGCGTGCTTAATGACTCCTTTTACAGATAATGTTTAATCCTGTTCCAATAAGCGATAGTCAGTTGACCTGATCCATTCCACTTTTTGGCTATCTGTTCAAAATTATAAGGACCAGCCTTCTCGGCATAATATAAAAAAATCTTTTCTGATGTTTTGTAGTTAAACAGATCCTTCCTGGTAATACGGCTTCCTGTTCGTTTATTATAATCAATAAGTCTGATTGGTCGTATCTGAAAAATTCCTGCTGCTGCTTCTAAGGGATTATAAGCCAGTGTATCACTTTTTGTTTCAACCATTCCGGTTGCAAAAATAAGTCGCTTGTATGGTTCATCAGGAACAAGTTCGTAAATTGTCAGTGATTTCCAGCAGGGCGCCGAAACCTTTAATGAAAAGGATAACAATATAAAACTAACAATTATTAATTTTCTAAGAATACTGTACATCGCAAAACGCTGGTTTAAGTGTATAATATAGTCCGGTTTGTTTTAAGTGTTTAATTGCGATTCAATAAAAAACAGGACTTCAAGATAAAAATACAACATAACTATTTGTAAATAAACGAAATTCACTTTCTTTTATAAACATTATATCAACTATCTTAACTTTGCCTCTGAAAAGGACAGCGAATCCATATAATATATTATACGACTGCCCTCCTATGGTTTTGGGTCCTGAAATATGTCAGTCCATTAATTTCTGTCATGTCAAGTACTTTAAATCCATGCGATTCAAGTAGTCTCGGGAAATCCTTACTGTCAATTTCCACATCGATCTTTGCATCCAGAAAATTCAGGAATCTTTTGTAAAACCTTGATGCCACACTAACTCCTTTTTGAGCTTTCCTGTCAGCAAAACAACCGACAAAATTGGTTTTAGGAGATAATCCATTACTAAGAGTATGCAACAAATTATCAAGATGTTTGACAAAATTTAAAAAGTGATAAAAATCTATAAAAGGTCCCGATTATTAGATGCCGGATATCTATTCCTGGCTTACGGAACGTTAATTTTAAGTATTTTTATAACTCCCCCGGAACTATGTTTTTAAAGGAGGTTCAGGAGGCAAATGTTTACAAGAATAAGTAAAGACAAAATGATTCCGGTAAATGGTTTATTCTTTAATCACCTTAATTGATTTTCTAAAATCCCTGTTATACACTTCGACGATATAAACTCCTTTGGCTAATGTGCTTATATTGATTCTGGTCTGGTAACGGCAATTTATCAGTTCCCTGACTTTCTTGCCAATTGTGCTGAATATCTGAACATTATAGAATGAGTCATTACTCAGAGCTACTGAGAATTCATTATTTGTGATTGAAGGCCAGAGGAAAACCTCAGGTTCGGCTGAAAAGTTTGCCCTTTTTACATAAACATAAATCGTATCACTTATCACAACGCCGCAGGTACCCATAACTTTGGTCCTGTAGATACCAATATCCGAGGCATTCAGATGAGACAAGAATAACGCGGATGTATTACTGTTAGCTATAACGGTACCATCTTTCTGCCATTGATATATCAGATCATGTCCCTCTGCATTTACCTGGAGCGTAACATTATTCCCAAACGGGACCTCAAGATCCGGAGAAATAAAGGTAATCCTGGTCACCGGGTATACTGTAAGCTTAATAATACCGGAGATGACAGTACCGCAAGAACTGGATATTTCACATCTGTAATCACCTGAATCATTTATTGTTGCTGCCGCGATACTTAATTTTGAAGAAGCTCCTGTTTGTATAACCTGCCCATTTTTAGACCATTTGTAAATCAAATTATATCCGTTCACATTCACATTCAGACTCACCGGCTTTCCGGCACAAATGATTGTATCTGCCGTCTGGCCTAAAAGTCTGCTGTTTCGTGCAACTTTTACAGAAAGCCTGAACCAGTCAGAGATTTTATTATTAACAGTGGCTTTTATCACTATGGTTGCCGTCCCTGTAAAACCGGTATTCCAGACAAGAGATGCATTTCTGCCGTTACCTGTTATTATTCCGGCAACTGATGGCAGCAGTACCCATTGGTAATTTGTCGCTCCGGGAATTGCATTTATTGAATATTGACTTAACGTGGTACCCGGACAGATTATAGAGTCCCCTTTAGGCATAAAACCAGTATTTTTGAGTATCCATGTGTCAAAATCGGAAACCCTTGTATAGGCTCCGTAAGTATTGCAGGCCGGACTACCCCAGCTCACTATCCCGGCCAGCCTGAATTCACCTGAAACCGGCACTGCCAGTGGTCCTCCGCTATCCCCATCGCAGGCGTCTTTTGTCCCGTTGCGATAACCTGCCATAAGATCAGTTGCAGTGATTGAGGAGCCCCACACTATGGATGCCAGAGCGTTGGAAATAATTGGCAGCTGAACTAACTGAAGTGCGGTGGGCAGGACATAATTCGGACTTACTGCGGTGTAACCCCATCCGGTAACCCAGGCCAGTACTCCGGGGACTATAGCCCCGGCAGTTACATCTGTCGTGGTTACAAGATTAATTGGTGTGGCATTTGCGAAATTAATTGTGTCTTTTAATCTTAGCAGTGCGATATCATTTAAAAGCGTTTGATCGTTGTATCCTTCATGGACAATTGCGGCACTTACTGAATAGGTTTTGCCGGACAGGGGGAAATTTTTAGGATCATTTGATCCAACTACGACAGACATACTGTCAGCGGGGATCGCTACTCCGTAATCATCTCTTGTACAGTGCGCTGCTGTGATAATCCAGTTTCCATTTATTATAGAACCTCCGCAACGGAAATACCCGGAAATGTAATATACCTGCCACGGGAACTCAGAAATTAAAGTACTTGTGCCACCTGCAATCTTTGCATTTATTGCTTTAACTCCGGTGAAAAAAGGGAATATATGATCTCCGGTACCTATTGCTGATTTGACCAGAAGGATTGGTTCACCATTAATCAGAAGCGAGTATAAACTTGTATCGGGATTGTTAATCGCGGTAATTGAGACTCTGAAAAAGTAATATTTACCGGGATCAAGACCGAATGTAAGTGAGTCATTCCCGGTATTTCCGGTTCCAGAGAAGAGAGACTTGTTCTGATCATCCAGAATCTGCCAGTCTGTTAAGCCTGCATTTTTTGTCTGTATTAACCGGATGGTTGCCTTTTGTGCCGATACCGGATAAATAATCAGATATAAAAGTGGAATGAAGAATAACCTTTTCATGCACAAATATAATATATGCCTTCAGGATATAACTTCTTAATCGAAAAAACAGAGTTCAATCTGTGAAAGAATAGTGTTATCTGATCCCTGTATCAATACTTATACTTAGCAGAGTTGTATTCAGTGAGGTTATTGAGATCTCTGCCGGCAGATTACTTCCTCCAATATAATTCTGCGCTTTCTCAAGGACAACAAGATAATTCCCGGGAGGAAGCTCACTACTGAAAGAACCATCCAGCGACGGACTTAGCTGAGTTATTTTTCTCTTTCCGTCAGCAGTGAATATACTTACCGGATATGCTTTATATGTTTCAGCTGTAGGGAGACATGCAGGATCCGGCGGGACTCTCTCTACCGGACAAATTGGTCCGATGGAAATAACCCCATCAAGATATCCGGCTTCACGGTGAGTAGCCTTGTCACATCCTGTAAAAAAAATTATTGTCAGAAGTAATATTATTCCAGAACTCTTTCTTAAGACACTTATTTTCATAACCCCGGTTTTTGATATTATAACTTAAACCAGCAATTATAATGCCAGAGAATTTTTGTTCCTATTAAAAAACCGGCTATTGGGCCGGTTTTATAAGTTCGTTTCTGAAATTATCAGATTAGTATCCCCATTTTTTCATTATCTCCAGGTCTGCTTTCGCGCAGTACATCGGAGTTTTATCTCCATAAGATTCCTGCTCAATAATATAGCACTTGGTTCCACCTTTGGTTGTGGCTAGCTCTACTACTTTTTGAGTGTTTACAATACCTTCACCGAGGATGGTGCTTATATATTTTTCAGTTCCTTCTTTGGCTGCTATTTCATCTTTCACATGTACAATCTCAAATCTGCCGGGATATTGATTCATAACGTCAAGGGCGACTGCACCCCCATTGTAGAGATTGCCCATATCTAATTGTAATGCAACGAGATTAGGATCGATACTCTTCATTATAATGTCGAATATCTTTTCACCATTCAGCTTTTGACTGAACTCAAAATCGTGATTATGATATCCGAATTTCATTCCGGACTTTTTGCACAACTCTCCGCTCTTATTAAAAACGTCCATGTATCTTTTGAAATCGTCATAAGTTTTTCTCATGCTCTCGTCCATATACGGACTAATTACCCATTTTTGTCCAAGTACAGCTGCATCCTCAACAGTTTTTTTCCAGCTGTCGCTGAAATCTTTTTTGGTTTCATCCCAATGCTGTTTCCCCATAACTGTATGGCCGCTGATCATTTTTAAGCCCATTCCGTCAAGCTTCTTTCTGAATTCGGGCGCTAAAAACCCATAAAACTTCTTATCAACATAATTAGCATGTTCTACATAGACATAGCCCATTTTAGCCAGTTGTGTGAGGGATCCTACAGGATCTTTCATCATATCATCGCGTATAGAATATAACTGTATCCCAACCATTCCCTTTTGAGCATTTGAGGCAAAGACTGATCGTGGAAGAATTGCTGCGCCAAGGGCGACCATGGCACCGGATTTTACGAATGTTCTCCTTGAAGTTTTCATTGATATGAGTTATTAGTTTTAATTAAAATTGTAAGGTCAATTAAAATTAATTAGAGATAAAGTTATAAATTCAGATAAACAAAACAAATTAATACTGACAAAGGATTAACGCAATTATACTTTTATGCCCGGTTGGTATGCCTGTTTTAACTTATTTAACCGAAGATGGATAACCATGGCCACCGGTCCTACCAGGAAAAGGGCATAAAATGGGGCATAAATGAATTGATTCAGCCGCAGAATAAATTCAACAAATGCAATCAGAAAGGCAACAAGGATCTGCCCCTTTCTGTTCTTAACCGTAGTAGCCGGATCAGTGATCATAAAAAAGACAAACAGCTGATACATAGGGCCTGTGAGAGGTGAAACCTCTGTAAGAAAAGAATCTCCGGTTATTATACTTCGCAACAGCGAAAACATAACAAAGCTTATCATATAAGTGAGGGTGATATGCAACCGTTTTACCCTCCAGACAATTATGAGACCCAGAGCCCAAATGACAATCATGGGCAATATATTATTCCCCCATTGTATGCTCAATCCAGCAACACTAAATGGGAGAAAAGCCAGCATCCAGGAAATGCCAAAATTGGATGGATTCCAAATGTGGGTATTCCTGAAACGTAATACGTATTTCGACATTATGGAGATTATGGCGGTCATGGCAAAAGGCCATACAAACGTAGAACGAACCAGAATGCCAACACTAATACCGGTGATATAGGCGCTGGATAAATTTTTCCACTTTCCAAACATCAATCTGGCAAGAATTAATTCGGTAAGAATGCTGCAACCTATTGAAAGTAAAATGGGTTTATATCCTTCGAGAATACCGAATGTTAAGTGACCGGCAATTAAAATTAAAGTGATTAATAATGGTGGGGCATACTGAATATTGACAAACTTACGTCTTTTTTTTATAGCCGGGGTAACCCATGAATTTGGAATCGTATTCATTCTGTTTCTCTTATTTTGATCAACTGATCAGCTTCAGGATACTGTAAAATTTGTTGTTTTCCATCAGGCCATGAAATAACTGCTTTGTCAACCTTTGAACTTTTGCCAAGTCCAAACTGTATCCGTCGCTGGTTTTGAGAAGAGAAACCAATTCCACCCGATATTACCTGTGATTGTGTTTTGGAATCCCAATACAGATCGACTATTGCGCCAATGGCACTCCTATTGCTGTGGGTTCCTTCCAGTTCAAATTCTATCCAATGATTTTCGATGTTCACATTATTCCTATAAACCAGCAGACTGTTATTCTGATTGGCAACAATTACGTCAAGGACACCCCGGTTCCAAAGGTCAGCCATGGCAACAGAACGGCTGTCAAAACTTTCAATGTCCGCTACATATTTTGCCACATCTTTGAAATGGCCCGTCCCATCATTAAGCCATATCCTATTCTGCTGAAATCCGCTCTGACTCCTTCCCTTCATGGCTGGCCAGTTTTTTATATCGGAAATGATGGTTGTATTACCCCCGGTAACTTTTGAATAATCATACCAGTAACTTGTTCCTTTTTTCTCGGAGATATACCCATTTGCAACGTACAAATCAATGAATCCATCATTATTCAGATCGCCAAACTGAGCTCCGTAGCTCCATCCACCTGCTTCAATTCCATCTTGTTGCGCCAGATTGGCATACAGATTTTTACCTTTTTCTTCAATCGGCACCCAGAAATTGTTTCCTTGTAATAGGATACCCTCTTCGGTAATATTGGAAACATAGATTCCGAATTGCCCTTTATTATAG
>JADGPT010000054.1 GCA_017882345.1 Bacteroidales bacterium | reverse complement strand
AGGAACATCTTTCCTGCTCCAAATAGATCTCCCACTTCATTCATACCTCCCATTAATGGTCCTTCAATAAGCTCAATTGAACGTCTGAAAAGAGGTCTGGCCTCCTCAACATCCTGTTCAATAAATTCATCGAGACCTCTTATTAGGGAATGTTTAATACGATCAATAACAGGGAGTTGACGCCAGGCATCCTCTTTCTCAACTTTCTTTCCTTCATTATTCATCCCCTCTGCAAATTTCACAAGCCTTTCCGTAGAGTCTTTTCGCCGGTTAAGCACAACATCTTCAATAAGATGAAGAAGATCAGGCTGTATCTCGGTGTAAACCTGCAACATACCAGGATTAACAATACCCATATCCAGCCCGGCTTTGATGGCATAGAACAGAAAAACTGAGTGTATCGCTTCGCGAACCTTGTCTGTACCACGAAATGAAAATGAAAGATTGCTTATTCCTCCGCTCACTTTGGCAAATGGAAGGTTCTGTTTAATCCATTCTGTTGTTTTAATGAAATCTATTGCATAGTTATTATGTTCTTCAATCCCGGTTGCTATTGCCAGTACATTGGGATCGAATATAATGTCTTCAGGCGGGAATCCAAGCTTATCAACCAGAAGGCGATAACATCTTTCAGCAACACTGATCCTCTTTGCCAAGGTGTCGGCCTGACCTTTTTCGTCAAATAACATTACGACAGCAGCCGCTCCATATTTCCTTAATGTACGGGCATGTGCAAGAAATACCTCCTCACCTTCCTTCAGACTGATGGAATTTACTATTGATTTGCCCTGTATACATTTAAGCGCTGATTCAATTGTATTCCAGCGGGAAGAGTCAATCATAAGAGGAAGCTTTGAAATATCGGGTTCAGCCATTATCAGATTAACAAACTTTACCATTGCTTTTTCCGAATCAAGCATAGCTTCATCCATACAGATATCAATTACCTGTGCTCCTCCTTCAACCTGATTCCGTGCAACTTTCAGCGCCTCATCATATTTTTCCTCCCTGATAAGTCTTGCAAATTTTATTGATCCTGATACATTGGTTCGTTCGCCAATATTCACGAAGTTGGTTTCAGGTGTAATTGTTAATACCTCAAGACCACTCAGCTTGGTATATTTCTTAATTTCCGGTTTTACTCGTGGTTTAAATTGTTTTGAAGCTTCTGCTATCATCCGGATATGTTCAGGAGTGGTGCCACAACAACCTCCGATAATGTTTATCCATCCTTCTTTCATAAAATCCCCGGCAATTGACGCCATAAATGATGCGGACTGATCATATTCACCAAACTGATTTGGAAGTCCTGCATTTGGATGGACAGAAACATAAAAACCTGTCTTCAGTGATAATTCCTCAACAAATGGCCTTAATTGTTCGATTCCAAGTGCGCAGTTCAGTCCTATACTGAAGAGAGGAAAATGTGAGACAGAAACCATAAACGCTTCGAGAGTCTGACCCGTTAAGGTCCTTCCGCTTGCATCGGTAATAGTACCGGATACCATCACTGGCAGAGTTAACTTTTTTTCTTCAAATACCGAATCAATTGCGAATAATGCAGCCTTGCAGTTCAGAACATCGAATATTGTCTCAACAAGCAGGATATCTACTCCTCCGTCAATTAGTCCGCGGGCCTGCTCAGAATATGCCTCAACAAGTTCATCAAAAGATATTGTTCTGGCTCCGGGATCATTTACATCCGAAGACATAGATGCCGTGCGATTTGTTGGTCCCAGTGTTCCTGCTATAAAATGGGTTTCCGGTTCATTTGAATTTTCAAATTCACGAATTGCTTCAGCCGCCAGATGTGCCGACTGAAGGTTCATATTATAGACATGGTCCTCCATTCCATAATCCGACATGGAGATCCTGTTGGAGTTAAATGTATTTGTCGTAATTATATCTGCTCCGGCTTCAAGATATCCACGGTGTATACCTTTAATTATTTCAGGTTTTGTGATTGACAAAAGATCATTATTTCCCTTCTGAAGTTTAGGATGATCTCTGAACTCATCGCCACGGTAATCATTTTCCAGAAGCTTGTGTTTCTGGATCATCGTCCCCATTGCTCCATCGAGGATGAGGATTTTCTGTTGAATTATAGCTTCTAATTTTTGCTTCAATTTGCTATGATATTCGTGTACAATATTTCTGGTTACAAATTTAGTTCTTTCCCCTTGTTTTTTACCCCCAAACCCCCCAAATTGGTGGCTTTCAATAAGATAGAGGTAGGTTAACCCCCGATATGGGTGGAAGTTGCGTTGACTTTCCTTCCGGTATTCACTATAAAAACATCCTTATCCCGAAGTTGTTCCCTTAAGGCATAAAGTCTGTCCAGATTCACCACTCCGATTACATATTTATAAAATCTCCCGCTAAAGTATTCCGAGACTTCATCAAATCCAAATAATTCCTTATCCTTTTCATCATTGTACCTTAAGTATATCTCTAGTTTGAAGTCGCGGGTATATTTGGATACTGTGCCCTGCCGGAACTTTTTATATTCATACCTGTAACCATACGAATTCGCTGATATGTCTGAAAGAACAGCGCTACCCGTTGCATGTCCGCCTGCTCCTTTTCCGCTGAAAAACTGTTTATCGGCAAATGCAGCCTCGGTAATTACTCCATTATATTCATTATCGACATTATATAGGTATTTATCGGATGAAATAAACCGTGGAAGAACGAAACTGGTTATCGTATTTTCATTTGTTTTGCCGACATAAGGGACAAGTTTAATCTTAAATCCTTTTTCTTTTGCATACTGGATATCAAATTTTGATATCGTATTGATCCCATAATGAAAGACTTGTCCGGGATCAAGAAACAGGCCATAGGCATGACCGGTAATGATACAAAGTTTGTATTTTGCATCCCAGCCTTCAACATCAAGAGTCGGGTCCGATTCTGCAAATCCTTTTTCCTGCGCTTCTTTCAATGCCTCCGCGTAAGGTAATCCCTCATTATGCATTTTTGTAAGGATATAATTTGTTGTTCCATTAAGAATTCCACGCAGAGAGTACAACAACTCATTGTCGTAATATTCCTCAAGGTTTCTTATTATGGGAATGCTCGCACCTGCCGAAGCCTCATACAGGAGAGATACCTTATACTCTGCCTGCATATCAACCAGCTCCTTAAAATGGTTGGCCACCATCATCTTGTTGGCAGTCACAACATTTTTCCCGCTTTTCATTGCTGTTGTAACTATATTGAATGCTTCATCCGGATCATCAATTAATTCAACAATAAGATTTATTGAAGGATCATTCAGGATATCATTTTTATCATAAGTGAAATTTGTCATCGGGATCCTTCTCTTTTTTGTAGGATCCTTAACGCAAATCTTCACAATATCGGCTTTGAAACCATTGCTGCTATTGAGCACATCGTGTAGTCCCTGACCAACGCAGCCGTAACCGAATAAACCAATTCTCAATTTTTCCTGTGTCATTTCTATAGTACCTTATTGAATGCCTGTTCAAAATCGTTAATAATATCATCTATATGCTCTATCCCTACTGATACCCTGAAGAGGCCGGGATCGATTCCAACTGCAAGCTGTTCTTTTTCAGACAGTTGTGAATGAGTTGTTGCAGATGGTTGAATTATAAGCGTTTTTGCGTCACCCACATTCGCGAGGTGACTTACCAGTTCAAAATGCTCGACAAGCTTTACTGCTTTCGATTTAGATGTTTTCAGAATAAAACTCAGAACCCCTCCGGCTCCTTTCGGGAGATATTTTTTTGCAATGTCATAGTAAGGACTTGCCGCCAGACCAGGATAATTTACCTTCTCAACACCCGGATGTCCTTCAAGCCATTTTGCCAGAGCAAGAGTATTCTGGATATGACGTTCCATTCTCAGGGAGAGAGTCTCAAGTCCCTGGAGAAGCAGAAAAGAGTTAAATGGGCTTATAGCTGGACCAAGGTCCCTTAATCCTTCAACGCGAGCTTTTACTATGAATCCAATATTCCCTGCAGCAGAAGTCTGTGAGAATATTTCACCGAAGATTTTTCCATGATAGCCTTCTGCCGGTTCAGTAAAAACAGGAAAGTTCCCATTGCTCCAGTTAAAATTTCCTGCATCGGTTATCACACCCCCTATACTTGTACCATGTCCACCTATCCATTTAGTTGCCGATTCAACAACTATATTGGCTCCGTATTCAATTGGACGGCACAGATAACCGCATGCCCCGAAGGTATTGTCAACAACAAGCGGCAATCCATGCTTAACAGCAAGTTTTGAGAAGGCATTAAAATCCGGGATCTCGAAACCGGGATTACCTATTGTCTCAACATAGATAGCTTTTGTTTTATCATCAATGAGTTTTTCGAATGAAGCGATATTCAGGTCTTTTGCAAATCTTGCTCCGATTCCGAACTTAGCAAATGTGACTTTAAACTGGTTGTGGCTTCCGCCATAAAGAAATGGTGATGTAACAAAGTTTTCTCCGTTCTTCAGTATTGTCGTAAGTGCAATGAATTGTGCTGCATGTCCCGATGATACTGCCAGAGAAGCAACGCCTCCTTCGAGGGCGGCAACCCGCTTCTCGAAAACCTCTGTGGTAGGGTTATTTATACGGGTATATATATTGCCCCATTCAGCAAGATCGAAAAGATCTGCAGCATGTTTTGCATTTTTGAAGACATAAGAAGAAGTCTGGTAAATAGGTACGGCCCGGGAAAGAGTCTCTTTATCGGGAGTATGTCCTGCATGAACCTGCAATGTTTCAAATTTTATTTTACTGTTTTTCATTTTATTTAATTTTAAAATTACTATTACCGGGCAGACAGATATATATCTCTCTCTACAGGATTTCCGGTTGTTAACTAAGAAAGTGAATGAATGCAAATCAAAACTATTACCTGCACATGCGCATAGGCATGAACGGAATAATAAAGTTGATGAGTGAAAGATAAATCGAATTCATGGTATCCGTGTTTAATTTTTATCATCTCCCGGCTTTCCGGGATTAGGTTTTGGCACCGTTTTCCTAATCTCAGGATTGGTTGCCAGGGTTTCGCAGAGCCTAATCTCTTCACCCTTCTTAATAAAAACCAAACACCCTGAAAAGGAAGGAATATTTGATTTGTAGGGTCAAAGGTAAAAAGGATTTTTGAAACTGCAAAGAAAATTACCTTACTTTTGTATTACCAAACAGTTAAGTAATGCAAAACAACCTTTTCATTTATAACAGTCTTTCAAAGAAGAAAGAAGCTTTCAAACCAATTCATCCTCCATTTGTCGGGATTTATGTTTGCGGTCCGACAGTATACAGCGATACCCACCTCGGACATTCCCGTCCTGCAATAACCTTCGATTTGCTTTTCCGTTATCTCACACATCTTGGGTACAAGGTTCGGTATGTCCGGAATATAACTGATGTCGGACACCTTGAAAATGAGACACTTGGAGAAGGCGAAGATCGTATAGAAAAAAAGGCCAGGCAGGAACAGATTGAGCCTATGGAAGTTGTACAAAAATATGTGAATGCATACCACAAAAACATGGAACAGCTTAACACGCTGTCACCTTCAATTGAACCCAGAGCAGCCGGCCATATAATCGAACAGATTGAACTGATAAAGACCCTGATTAAGAGCGGTTATGGCTACGAATCCAATGGCTCTGTATATTTCGATATATTGAAATACAATGAGAAATACAGATATGGTAAACTCTCGGGCAGGGTCTTGGATGAGCTCATGAGCAACACGCGAAACATTGAAGGGCAGGAGGAAAAACGCAACTCATTCGATTTTGCTCTCTGGAAAAAGGCCAGCCCGGAACACCTTATGAGATGGCCCTCCCCCTGGAGCGTTGGGTTCCCCGGATGGCACCTGGAATGTTCTGCCATGAGTATCAAATATCTTGGAGAAGAATTTGATATCCACGGAGGAGGAATAGATCTTCAGTTTCCCCATCATGAGTGTGAAATAGCCCAGTCAACTGCTGCTCTTGGAAAAGAATCAGTTCATTACTGGATGCACAATAATATGATCACCATTAACGGTCAGAAGATGGCCCGTTCTATTGGCAATTTTATTACTCTCGATCAGCTTTTCAGTGGTGATCATCCTGCATTACAGCAGGCATATTCACCGATGACAATTCGTTTTTTTATCCTGCAGGCACATTATCGCAGTACTATTGATTTCTCAAATGAGGCTCTTCAGGCTGCAGAAAAAGGGTTTCAGAAACTGATGAAAGCCATAGAGTCGCTAAAAAAACTCAAACCTTCAGATAGTTCAACAATTGATGTTATCAAACTGAAGGAAAAATGCTATGAGGCACTCGATGATGATCTGAATAGTCCTATTGTTTTATCTCATCTGTTTGAAGGAGTGAGATTTATCAATTCAGTGCTTGACGGAAGTGAGAAAATCGATGCTTCCGGACTTGAATCATTAAAAACACTCTTCAACACATTTGTTTTTGAGATTCTTGGATTAAAAGATGAATCTGCCGGGATAGGTGATGAAAAACTGACCGGGGAATTGATGAAGATTATAATTGATTTAAGACAGACAGCAAAGAATCGGAAGGAATTTGAGGTTTCGGATAAAATCCGTAAAGAGCTTAACAATCTTGGGATCACAATTAAAGACAGGAAAGATGGGACACCGGAATGGGAGAAGGCCCCCCTATGATCCCCCCAAGGGGCGTTGAATTATATAGTTTGTAGATGGGTGTAAAACCCCCTATGATCCCCCCAAGGGGGGATGAGAACACAGATATTAAGGAACTTACAGATAATGTTGTACTACGGAAACAGGGAGTTAGTTAAAAAAACCAGGGTACTAAGGAGTCATATGACCTTGGCAGAAATAATTCTTTGGTCCAGGTTGAGATCAAAAAAAATTGCCGGGCATAAATTCCGAAGACAACAACCAATTTTTAATTATATAGTAGATTTTTACTGTGATGAGCTTAAGCTAATAATTGAAGTTGATGGAGAAATCCATTCTCTGAATGAAAAACCTAAATCTGATTTAAAACGAGACAATATTCTTAAAATCAATGGATATCATATTATCCGTTTATCCAATTTCGAAGTTGAAACTGAACTCAATCATGCAATTAATAAGATAATCTCATATATTTCTGAGAAATTGTCCCCCTCCCAGGGGGACCAGAGGGGGTCAAACAAATGAAAAACAACATAGAAAAGACGGATTTGTCCTCCTCCCGGGGAGGGTCTGTGTATAAGTCCTCAGTAGTCTCAATCGGTTCCACCCCCCTCGGAGGCAACAACCCTATCCGTATTCAGTCGATGACAAACACTGATACGCTCGACACAAAAGCATCTGTTGCCCAGTGCATAAGAATTATTGAAGCCGGAGCTGATTATGTGCGACTTACCGCACAAGGTATCAGAGAAGCAGAGAACCTTGCCGTCATAAAAAAAGAGCTGCGAAAAGCCGGGTTTGAAACTCCTTTAATAGCTGATATTCATTTTAATCCTGTTGCTGCCGAGACAGCCGCCCGGCTTGTTGAAAAGGTGAGGATTAACCCCGGAAACTATGCAGATAAAAGAGCATCTTTTGATAAACAGGAGTTCACTGATGCAGAATACAACGAGGAGCTCGGGAGAATCCATACTAAGCTGCTTCCACTGATAAATATTTGCCGGGAAAATAAAACTGTGATCCGCATCGGAATCAATCATGGTTCCCTCTCCGACCGGATTATGACCCGCTTCGGAAACACTCCAAAAGGAATGGTATTTTCTGCTTTGGAGTTTATCAGGATTTTCAGGGCAGAGAACTTCAGCGATCTTGTTCTCTCAATGAAATCATCCGACACTGCAATAATGATCGAAGCTACACGGATGCTTATTAAGATGCTGCAAAGCGAAGAATTACCATATCCCATTCATCTTGGCGTTACTGAAGCCGGAGAGGGAGAAGACGGCAGGATAAGATCAGCTGCAGGAATCGGAGCCCTCCTTGCAGAAGGAATTGGCGACACAATAAGGGTCTCACTATCAGAAGATCCGGAGAAAGAGATACCTGTCGCAAGGAAACTTGCAGGTTATTATCCCAGAGGAATATCCCTTAAGGCGCCCGATAAACCGTTAACGTATAAAGTTCCATCATCCAAACCGGAAATTCTAAAAAGAATTAATGGTCCGTTAATAGTTTCAAATATGACATCCTATCCGGAATTAAATTCAGTGGTATATAATAATGCCGGGTTTAAAACAGACACAATAACCGGTGAGATAAAAAAGACCGGTGGTTCGGCAGATCTGATTATAGTTAAAAATTGTCCTGAAATCATCCCTGAAAATGTTTTTCTTGTCCTTCCTTACAGGATATGGTCCGATAAGCGGGAAATTGACAGAATATACCCATTGTTCTCTCCCGAGACATTTCAAGATAGTACTTATGTATCCGGGAAATTAAATCTCCTGCTTACAGGTTCTCACTTCAATATTGAATATCTTAGAAATCCTGATCCTGAAACTGTTCTGGTTATGTTTACTTTTAATCCTGAAAAAGAGAAGTATGCTACCGACTATTTTCTCAATGCTCTTGAAGAAAACAACCTGAGTCATAATATAGTGCTGAATCCTGTTTTCAGTGAAAACAATCTGGAAGATCTGCAAATCAAAGCTTCATCACTTTTAGGTCGTTACATTCTGGACAGAAGAGTTACCGGAATTTCTATCACTAACACCGGGGATATTGATTTAAAAGATGTCACTGCTCTTGCCTTTTCCATATTACAATGTACTGAAACGCGCATCACACGGACAATATATCTGTCGTGCCCGACATGCGGCCGTACAAAATTCAATCTGCAGGAATCAGTAAAAAAGGTAAAAGAGGCTACCGGGCATTTGACAGGCTTGAAAATAGCTGTAATGGGCTGCATTGTCAATGGTCCGGGCGAAATGGCAGGGGCCGACTACGGATATGTGGGGGCAGCTGATGGCAAAGTTCATATATACAGAGGGACAGTACCTGTTCTGAAAAACGTGCCTGAAAAAGATGCCGTGACGGAGTTATTGAAAGTGATTCAAAAAGATCAGGCTAACTTATAATCCAGCTGCTTCTTCTGAAGATCTGCCTTCACAACTTCAATATTAACGCGGTCTCCCAGAGTGTATATTTTGCCTGTTGACCGTCCTTTTATACAATAGTTCTCCTCATCATATTCATAGAAATCATCGGCAAGCTCACGGATATGTATCATTCCTTCACACTGATTCTCAATTATCTCCACATAAATTCCCCACTCTGTGACCCCTGAAATTACGCCTTCAAACACCTTCCCGGTCTTATCGCTCATATACTCAACTTGTTTGTACTTAACAGATGCTCTTTCTGCCTCAGCAGCAGTCCTTTCCATCTTTGATGAGTGATTACAAAGTTTTTCGTACTTATCCTTACTGCCAGGATTCTCTTCAGCAAGATAAGCAGTCATAAGCCGGTGTACCATCATGTCGGGATAACGACGTATCGGAGAAGTAAAGTGGGTATAATATTTGAATGAAAGTCCGTAATGACCTATATTGTCTGTTGAATAGATCGCTTTTGCCATCGATCTGAGTGCAAGTGTTTCAATGATATTCTGTTCCTTTTTCCCTGCCACGGAGTGCAATAATTTATTCATTGCTTTTGGCAGCGATGTCTTATCATCTTCAATCAGTTTATAACCAAACCGGGTAATAAAATGGCCGAAGTTACTTATCTTCTCCGGATCAGGTTTATCGTGAATGCGGTAAACAAATGTTTTACCTCTGAGCTTTTTACCGACATATTCTGCAACACGTTTATTTGCCAGAAGCATGAATTCCTCAATAAGCTGATTAGCTGTACCCATTTCCCGGAATTTTATGCCGAGTGGCTTTCCTGCTTCATCAAGATCAAATCTTACTTCAATCTTTTCAAAAGCAAAAGCGCCCGAGGCAAATCTTTTTGCCCTGAGTTGCTGCGCCAGCCGGTGAAGTAACGTGACTTGTTCTTTCATATCACCTTCTCCGGTATCAATCACCTTCTGTGCTTCACTATATGAGAATCTTTTATCAGAATTGATAATTGTTCTTCCAAACCATTCAGTAATTACTTCAGACTTATCATTCAGTTCAAACACTGCCGAATAAGTGAGTTTATCTTCAGCCGGATTAAGAGAGCAGATATGATTAGAAAGTCTTTCCGGGAGCATTGGCACAACCCTGTCAACCAGATATATTGATGTGGCTCTTTGCTTTGCTTCTTCTTCCACCAGGGAATCCATTTTCACATAATGGGTCACATCGGCAATATGAATGCCAACTTCCCAGTTTCCATTCTCAAGCTGTTTAAGAGAAAGAGCATCATCAAAATCTTTTGCATCGGCAGGATCGATTGTAAATGTGGAAATTTTCCGGAAATCGCGACGGACCTTTATATCGTTTTCTGTGATCTCACCCCGAATTTTTTCAGCATCTGCCTCAACTTCTTCAGTAAAATTGTAAGGAAGTTCAAACTCCGCAAGAATTGCATGCATCTCCGTTTCGTGGAGACCAGGATAACCAAGGACATTAATGATCTCAGCTACAGGATTTTTAGATTTGGGGTCCCAGTCAACTACTTTTGCGACTGCTTTCTGCCCTTGTTTTGCACCATTTAGTTTGGATGTCGGGATAAAAAGGTCAAATGGCATGTTCTTGTTATCAGGAATGAGAAATGCGAAGTTGGGCATGATCTCAACAGTGCCGACAAATGATGTTCTCCATCTTTCAATGATCTCCACTACCTCTCCTTCAGGTCTTGATCCTTTCCTCTTTGCATAAAGCCATACTTTAACCTTGTCGCCATGAAGAGCTGTTTTCAGATTTTTGGCACTGACAAATACATCGTCCTCGAGATCGTCGGTCGAGATGAAGCCGTATCCCATCCTCGTCATGTCAACAGTTCCTGTGATATAACCACGGGTTATTTTTGCTTTGTACTTGCCATGAAATATCTCCTGTACAGAACCCTGTTTTGTCAGTTCCCCTAAAATATCCGAAATCAACTCTCTTCCCGGAGAATCAGTAATATTAAGACGTTTGGCGATCTGCTTATAATTAAACCCCTGCTCGGGGTTTTTGGTCAATGCTGCAAGTATTTGTCCGGTAAGCGATTCCCTCGAAATACCGGAATCTCCATTACCCATTCCCTTCTTACTCATAATTCAGTTTTTGCAAAGGTACGAAAAGGAACCATAAATTTTAATACATTTGGTTGATAATTAGAATTCAATGGCAGGTTTGAAATCGATACTCTCTCAATCTACATCAATTGTTACCAGGAAAACCGGAAATGAATATGTGCTTGTTCCTATTACCAACAACATAGCAGATATGAACAGTGTTTATACTCTGAATGAGACCGGTGCATTCATTTGGGAACATATCGACGGGAAAAGAACTGTTGAAGAAATAATCACGGAACTGATGAATGAGTATGAGATAGACAAACAAAACGCTGAGTCAGATGTTTTTATATTTATTGGTAACATGAGTAAATACCTTATTATTAATTAATTACGTTATTTTCTATCAATAAATATGAGGAATTTTAATTTAAATATAGCAGGGTATAATATCGGATTTGAGGCTTCAGCTAACGGTCCGGATCTTAAGCCATCTGCAAGATTCCTCAGAAACATCAATCAGAATAACGGATCTGATATCCTGATACGTGTTCATTCAGAACCTTTTAATCTTCCAAAAGGAGCTGAAAGGGTTTTCCGTGCTCCTTATGTTGAAGAGTTAAATGGTATCCAGTTCAATAATGTCACAAGCTTCTGGAGTGTCTGGGAATATAATTCAGAACTCTATATCTGGACGATCTTTCCACTCTCTTCAACAGAAAAGAATGCAGTATTGAAATTCTCACTTACATCGATGGAATGGGACCTGTGGATTTATGGCGCCCGGGAAGAGACTGACCCGTTCGAATATCCGCTTGATGGACTTATTCTCTATTATCTTACAGTAATAAACGGGGATATAATGATACATGCATCGGGAGTCAATAATACCGGACATGGTTATATCTTCAGCGGAGTATCAGGAAAAGGGAAGTCTACAATGGCAAAGCTCTGGGATAATTCAGGTGCCAGAGTTATCCACGACGACAGGCTTATTTTAAGAAATAACGGTGGTATTTACAGGATGTATAATACTCCGGTGTATAATGATGATGAACCGCGTGAATCGATTCTTAACAGGATTTTCATTATTGAACATGGAGCTGAGAATATACTTATCCCGTTAAAAGGAGCTAACGCGGTAACGCAGGTAATGGCCAACTGTATCCAGCATAACTGGGGAGCGGACATAATTGCCCGGCTTCTGGGATCAATTTCGATAATGTGCGGGACGATCCCAACCTCAAAGCTTTTCTTCAAACCCGACAAAAGTGTAATTGATCTTATACTCGAACATGAATAACGGGCAGAACAATCATGCAATTGTAAAAGATATCGGACTCAAACTGCTCTCCGAAGGAAAATCCATCAGAATAAAAGCTCATGGGTACAGTATGTATCCATGTATTAAACCAGGTTCACTGATACTTATCGAACCAATAAGTATCAAGGGTTTACCCCGGCCCGGGGAGATTATTGCAGTCCGGAGAGAGAATGGACTCATAGCCCACCGCCTTTCTAAAATAATAAACAAAAATGGCATTAATTACTACATCGCAAGGGGGGATAGTAATGCATATCCCGATAATCCGGTAAAAATCAGTAATATAGCAGGAAGGATTGTGGGTGCGGAGACTACCGGTGAAAACCCGGTTCCTGCTGATATCAGGATAAACCCAAAGCCAAATTATTTTATTAACAGGATAAGAGTGATAGGGTTACTATTATGGAAGCAGGGGAAAAAGCGCTTAAGAAGTTTAAACTAAATGAAGAAAAAAATTAATCTATTCAGGGAATCATTAAGGCTTGTCTGGAACAGTTCCCCCGGATGGACATTTACAAATATTGTGATGTCTGTTCTGAGGAGCATTTTTCCACTTATTCTTATCTGGCTCCTGAAAGGGGTTGTTGATGTTATCACTAAAGCCACCACATCAGCTCACCCGATTTCTGACATAAATGTTGTCTGGCCTGTTTTAGCTGTAGTTATTGTCTGGTTCCTCGATGAAGCCTCTTCTGATTTCAGCAATTATGTCCGTAAAAAACAAGCACTCAAGCTTGAGATTTATATGTACAGCCTGTTGCACTCCAAGTCCATAAAACTCGATCTTATCAATTTTGAACGGCCCGAATATTTCGATTGTCTGTCACGCGCAACAAGGGAAGCTCCCTGGCGCCCAAACAGTATCCTGAACAATATGGTCTCCCTTCTCAGAGGACTTCTCTCATTGCTGCTTATTGCAGGACTTATCTTAACGCTCAACTGGACACTGGCTGTGCTCCTTCTTGTTGCAAATATCCCGGGTATCTGGTTACGACTCTATTATGCAGATATCCTCTATAATTTTCAGAGACAGCAAACACCCGAAGCAAGAAAATCTGCATATTTTAACTGGCTGCTAACAGGCGACAGACCCTCAAGGGAGCTGAGGCTTTTCGGTCTGGGAAACTATTTCATCAGCCTCTTCAAACAATCATTCCTGAAACAGAAAGAGGAAGAGATCAACATCATAAGAAGAAGAACGGTGATTGAACTTATTTCTAACTTATTCAAAGCATCGGCTCTTTTGATTACCCTTTTGTTTATCGCACGCCAGACAATCAATGGTAAACTAACGCTAGGTCAGATGACCATGTATCTCCTTGCCTTCAGACAGGGGATGATTTATATTAAAGATCTGTTCGGGGCACTCGCGGGGCTTTATGAAGATGGCTTATTCATCGGTGATACATTTGAATTTCTGAATCTGAAAGAAAATGTAACTGCAGCCGAACCGGTTATTGTTCCATCCTCTTTAAAGAAAAAAATAGTTGTGGAAAATCTGTCCTTTACATATCCGGGTAATAACTTCACGACAATTAATAACGTATCATTTGAAATTAAAAAGGGCGAGATTATAGCCCTTGTCGGACCTAATGGTGCAGGGAAAAGCACACTTGTCAGACTTTTATGCAGACTTTATGATCCTGATTCGGGAAAGGTAAAATATGATGGAAATGAAATCAGGAATATGGACCCGGAAGAGTACAGAAAACATTTTTCAGTTGTTTTTCAGGACTTTATGCTATATAATCTCCCTGCCGGAGAGAATATCCGCATGGGGAATATTGAAGAAAAAAGTTCTGGGAGTAAGATAAAAGCTTCAGCCACAACGACCGGGATCCATGATTTAATCAATAGTCTGCCAAATGGTTATGAAACAGTCATCGGGAACCTTTTTGACGACAGCCGCGAACTCAGTTGGGGAGAGTGGCAGAAGATTGCCCTGGCGAGAGCTCTCTTCAGGGATGCCCCGGTACTTATCCTTGATGAGCCATCCAGTGCCCTCGATGCCGACACGGAGCATGATATCTTCAGCCGGTTCAGGGAGATTGTAAAAGGCCGTACATCAATTCTCATCAGTCACCGGTTTACAAATGTCACTCTTGCCGACAGGATAATTGTACTCGATAAAGGATCAATTGCAGAAACTGGTACTCATGAAGAACTGATGAAGAGTGGCGGATTATATTTCAAAATGTTCACGAAGCAGAGCAGCAGATTTAACAAATGAAGAGTGAAATAAAGCTTATTCTTTAGTGCTCATTTGTCTTCGGACTTAAGTCGACATAGTCGGACGGAACCGATTATGTCGCCGAGCTCCTTTCAACGGAAAGCGACAGATAAAGTCAGCGTACCCAGGCCATGGGGCAACGCCCCATAAATACTCTTTATCAAGGAAAATCAAGTAAATATGAATTATTTTCAAACAAAACAGAAAATAATTCGAATATTATTTGGTGATTATCATATCTTTTGTTTAATTTTATAATTGAAGTCAAGTGCAAGGCAATATTAATTCTGGTAATAATGAACAAGTTTCAGAAAGAGACTTTCAAGATTAGGTTACTAAAACTTGCTGCGTTAAAATGCACGGGGTCACCTAATGAGCTGGCTTTAAGATTTGAGATTAGTGATCGAAGTGTAAAGAGGATTGTCAAAGAGCTCCGCGAAGAAGGGACGGACATCAGGTATAGTCTGTCAAGGAGATCATACGTTATAGATAAATATTATCAATAATATGTTGTATAACATATCACCTAATCATTTTTCTGTCCCTGTGATTTTTTACCTTGCATTATAAAGTCAATGTCATTCGAGTTATCATGAGTTTTAATTTAGCAAATATCAGCATCGGGGTGTGTACTAGCGAAAGGAATTTTAGGTTTTCCGGGTATTCAGCACATTCTGGTTTCATAGGTCTTTTCTCGCTGCGTTCTTCGTGCTTTTTGTCTCGTTCTTATGAACAGTAGGTCGTCCTGACCGAGACCCCGCCCCGGAAGATTGCTGATTATTTTCCGGGGTTTTTTTTATAAGATTAAATTAAAAAGAGTCCGAAATTAATGAAAGGTATTACTTATATAATTACAAATAACAACAACTATGTTCTTTACACGGGAGTCACAAGTAATCTTAAACATCGTATGCTTCAGCATCAATCAAAAACTTACCCGAATAGTTTCAGTTCAAGATATAATATCTGGAAACTTATCTATTATGAATGTTTCGAAACCATTGATGAAGCTATAAAACGAGAAAAACAAATTAAAGCCGGATCAAGGAATAAAAAACTTAAACTTATAAATGGCATGAATCCTGAATGGAAGAACTTAAGTTTATTTCTTGATGGGAGTTTGAGATTGCCGCGCCCTCCTTCGTCGGGCTCACAATGACACTGCAGGTAAGGTTAATTCTGAATGGGAGTTGAACCGAATTATGGAAAAAAACGGTCATTGCGAGGAGTGAAACGACGAAGCAATCACCTGCGAGCAAAGCAAAACAAGGTAAATTGCATCTGTTCGTAAAGCTACATACAGCACGGGAACCGTTGGGGTCACAATTACGGGGAAAGTAAGGTTAATTGCTTTTGAGAGGAGCACTTCATTTAATAAAGTCCGCATTCATTTCGAGGAAAGAAGCGATGAAGAAATCTTTTCCACAGTGTGCAATCATACAAATGAAATACTCGAACAAATTCTCGGTCCTAAAATAACACAAATAAGACCTAATGACATCATACCGGATCGAAATTATGATTTTGAATGATATTGGTTTTTAGTTTCTGCATAATATATTATCCCCGATAAAC
>JADGPT010000218.1 GCA_017882345.1 Bacteroidales bacterium | reverse complement strand
CTGTCTATGAATTGATAGCAAGTTTAAGAGGAACAATATTCGGACCTATTTAAAAAATTTCCTGTAGTTATCAATAAATGGTCCGATTTCCTCAACTGACAGCTTTTTGGCTATTATTTTTTTGTTTTTATCGAGAATATAAACAGTAGGAGTAGACTGTACATTATAGTAAAAGTCAAAATGTGAACTTCTCTGCGGATCCCATCCATTTATCCATGTGAGTTTATTATCTTCTATATATTTTGTCCATTTTGCCTTGTCAGCTGTAGTGCAAACAGCAAATACTTCGAGACTGTAATCTTTTGATTTATCATAATATGCCTTCAGTTTTGGGGTGGCTTCTTTGCAGTGACCGCAATCGGGTTCCCAGAAATAGAGGATAGTAAATTCTTTTTCAACATCATACAGCGACACAAATATTCCTTTGTATGAGTCCATAACAATGTTTTCAGCCTTTTTGCCAATAAGATTTGGTCGTATAAGATCAATTTGTTTCCTCAGATCATCTTTAAATTCTTTTGTTACCCAATCGGCTTTCCCGGAGAGGTATATATCATCTGCCAGCTTCACCATCACTGCATCGTGTCCCATGATTTCACTTTCCCGAAAGTGGTTAAAAAGATAAACTGAAACGAATTGATATATTTTATAATTGACCTTGCATTTTTGAATTATTTTGTCGATTTCCTTGTTTATTGAATCCGGCGATTGAATTACAATTGTTGTGAAAAAAGTATTTAGTCTGGCATATAAAATAGGGGTGCGGAGTAATCTCTCATCAGTAAGGTCAACATTATCAAAAAAATGATCCTTATTATAATTGTAACTCATTATCCACTTGACAGAATCGGGGTTTGCTAATCCAATAGGAACTAAAAACTCAGGAATATCAATAGGCAATAATGCTTTGACAAGAGTTGCCAGTAAGTTTCCATTATTTTCTTTGATAACACTTTTAAGGTATGACTTCATGTTTTCTTCATGAAGCTTTTGAATAGATCCCAGAACCTTCAGTGAATCATTGATTTGCTTATTGTTTTGAATTCTTTTGGAAATTGTAGCTGAGTGTTGTTGCATGGACATCCATTTTTTCTGGTACTCCACGAACGCAGAATTCTCCTCTGAGCCTGTAAATTTAAGAGTATTGAAGTAATCACTAAAAGTACACCTGATAGAAAAGTGTTGACCGGAAGATATCAACAGTTCAAAATATTTTCTTCCGGGTAATACGATCATATAAATACCCTGAGGCAGTATTTCCTGTCCATGAACAATTCCATGACCCGTTCTGTCGAGTATGATAGTATCTTTGATATACTGCTTATCACCGAGATGATATGCAAAAAAAACTGTAGAATCCGGAAGATCTCTTATAGTTATATCAATTTCATAACCATTTTTTAACTGACCAAACGAGAATACAGGAACTAATGAAAGCAAAATGATAAAAAATACAGTTCTCATTTATAAGTAAGATTATTAAAGACATCTGCAAAAATAGCCATTGCAATTTCTTTGCCAAAGTTTGTCAGGCAAATATTACGAAAATATATTGTACATTTGATATAATATCCATTGACAAATATGAATATTTCATTGCTGATTCCGGTATTGGATTATGACATTATTGCGCTCGTTTACAGCATGAAAAATGCGATGGGTAAAGTACCTGAATTTTATGAAATTCTTATTGGTGATGATGGTTCTTCAGCTGAATATCATGAAAAATACTTGTCGCTGGAAACAGACAACGTAAAAGTGATCACTTCGGAGAAAAACATTGGAAGGGCTGCAATCAGAAACAAGCTCGCTCTTGAAGCTAAGGGTGATTTTCTGCTTTTTATTGATGCTGATGTAATGGTTCCCGGAACTGCCGAAGCATATATCCTTAAGTGGCTTCCCTTTGTAAATATTTCAAGAGTTATATGTGGTGGAACATTATATCATGAAAGTGCTCCGGGTGATCCCGACAAACTTCTGAGATGGAAGTATGGAAAATGGAGAGAACAGAAAAGCGCTGCCGAAAGGAATAAACATCCACATTCAGGTTTTTCGACTTTCAACGTTTTGATTGAAAAATCTGTCTTCTCCAAAATTCGTTTCAATGAAGAGTTGAAACAGTATGGTCACGAAGACACACTCCTGGGCTACCAGTTGAAAAAAGCCGGGATTGGGATTCTTCATATTGATAATGGTCTGATACATGAGGGACTTGAATCGAACAGGGATTTTCTTAATAAGACTAAACTGGGTATAGAAAATCTTAGTAAGCTTTATGATAAGGTAACTGACAATAAATCATTTTCTGAGACAGTTCTGATTCTCAAGATTTATAATAAACTCAAATATTTTGGAGTAACCCGTATATTGGCAGCTATTTTTATAAGGTACAGAGACCGGATGGAGATCAGACTTGACTCGAGCGATATTTCTCTTTTATTATTTGGTTTCTATAAAATGAGCATGTTTTGCACTTACCGTGAGATTCACAACAGGAAAAATATCCTTCCTGTCTTCTAGCAACTTCAATAATAAAATCCATAATTCTTTAGCGAAGGAAGTCTGTTGAATAGTTGTCCTTATGAATTCGCTTTGATCAATGTCTGTCTGGGTGTGGGTTCTATCATTTGATTTTAAGTCGATTATAAATCTTTTATAAATCTATTTTCATCAGATCTATATTCCCATCAAATCTTCTGGTCGCTTTTAATACAAAATCAAACTTGTTAACCATTGTGCAGAGAAAAAAGTCAGTTGGAGGCGAAAAATCAATATTTACAGGGTTAAAGAATCTTTTCCCGGAACTGTTTTGAAGATTAAGAATTTTGTTTTCATGGATGAATTTTTCATTATTCAGTTCCATTGCAATCATTTCAGCACACATCAGGTCCTCTTCAGCAGAAAAAGTTGCACGGTACCCCATTGCAACAAGAGAGACCTGATCAGGAGTAACAGATTTCAGATATTTCACAATAGCTCCGGCATTTACAAGACTGCCTGTCAGAATTGTATCAGCATTCACTGCATTGATAAGTCCTTGTGTACCGGCAGTTGTGGTTTGGATAACAGTTTTTCCTGATAGATCAGCTTTAATGATTTCTGTAGGGCTATTACCGAAGTCAAATCCTTCAATTTTTTTTTCGTCCCTTTCCCCGACAAGAACAGAGTTTTTGTACTTTTTTCTTAGATGAAATGCTTCAGAAACATCATCTGTGGCAATAATCCTCACTGCACCTGCGTCATAAGCATAACAGGCGACCGAAAATGCTCTGAATACATCAATAATAACAGCCACTCCTCTTGCATTACGGGCGCCTTCAACGAATTCCATAATCTCAACCTTCATTTCGCAATCTATTTAAAAGTGAAAATAGCATTTTTTTTACTTTATCCCATTTCACACCATCAGGGATTTCGTATATTTGAACCTGAGAGCAGATTCTGGAAATAACTTATTGATATTAATGCAAATATAACATTATGGTAAATCCTATTTCATGGATACTCGACCTGATAAAGAGGCTGAATGATGCCATTTGGCTCACTCCTCTTTCAGAAATATCAAAAGGAAAAACATTCATTTTTAAGCAATTGAGAATTATTTTGCTGGCTGCAAGGGGGTTTTCCAATGATAAAGTCAGTCTTCAGGCTTCCGCGTTGACTTTCTATTCGCTTCTTTCTGTTATCCCTATTGCTGCTATAGTGTTTGCAATCGCCAAAGGTTTTGGCCTTGATAAAAATCTTGAACAGCTTATAATCGATAAATTCCAATCTGAGCAAGAGGTTTTAAATTGGTTGTTGCAGAATGCCACGAATGCAATTGAGAAAACCAGGGGAGGTTATATTGCCGGGATTGGAGTTATTATCCTTTTCTGGTCAGCGATGTCTCTTCTCAATCACATAGAAAGCTCATTCAACCATATCTGGCAGATAAGATCTTCAAGACCATGGTACAGAAAATTCACTGATTACCTGACCATAATGCTTATTGCACCTGTTTTCATTATACTCTCCAGCAGTATCACTGTTTTTATTAGCACTGAACTGACTGATTATATGACGAAAGCGCCCATCCTTGACTTTTTTAAACCTGTGATAAGCTTTCTGTTCAGGTTTGCACCATATTTTCTCAGCTGGATAACTCTGACAATACTTTTTATTATAATGCCAAATGCGAAAGTAAAGTTTGTTCCCGCGTTGATTTCAGGCATAATTGCAGGTACAATTCTTCAAGGTATTCAATGGTTATATATTGATCTTCAGTTTGGGATTACAAAACTGAGCGCCATTTACGGAAGTTTTGCGGCCGTCCCGTTATTTATTATATGGATACAGACCAGTTGGATTGTGGTACTGCTGGGAGCTGAAATATCGTTTGCAAATCAGAATATCTCGCGATATGAGTTGGAATCTGAAGCTCTAAATATAAGCAACTATCAGAAGCGTGCACTGGTACTGATGATAATGCA
>JADGPT010000217.1 GCA_017882345.1 Bacteroidales bacterium | reverse complement strand
GTCTGCTTATACTTTGTTCCCCGTAAAAATAAACAGTAGAATCAGTAAAAATTATCCTGGATATCAGTCCTATAGATGATGAATCCCCTGAAATAGAAAAGTATCTGTAGATTCCCATTTCATCCCTTGAAAGGTATCCGTAATTGTTATCTCCTCCGACAAAGACCTTTTTTTCCTCTTGATTATATTTAAGAGAATAGGGAATAGTGGGTATCGGGATAAAATTCCAACCCTGACCATCAAATGTGAGAATGCCCCTTCTGTTGGCAAACAACATTACATTATAGTCATCCTGACAGATAGCCCAGCTCTGGTTTTCCAATTCACTGCTTTCCTTAAAATTAGTAAGTAAAGGGGCGCCTTCCTGAGCATTAAGTGCATAAGCAAAAAGAAATAAGGAAACCAATGAAAGTATTTTCTTCATGGAAATTAATTCACATATTAACTATCAGTTCATTTTACAAAAATACCAAGAATCAATACCCCTATCAACCCAGTTATACCAATTGATGTTTCCATCACGCTCCATGTTTTCAGCGTATCCTTTATACTGAGATTGAAGTATTCTTTAAAGAGCCAGAATCCGCCATCATTCACATGTCCGAACATAAGACTTCCTGAACCGATTGCAAGTACCATAAGTTCTGGTTTTACCAATCCCCCGGTTACCAATGGCAGAACTATGCCTGACGTAGTAATACCCGCCACAGTAGCTGAACCGACACAAAACCGCAGAATTGTTGCAATCAGCCATCCCAGAAACAGAGGTGAAAGAGTAGATTGACTCAGCAGTTCACCTATATATTTGCTTACACCGCTATCTACCAGAACCTGTTTCAAAGCTCCGGCTCCGGCAATCAGCAACATAATCATGGTGATTGTTGTCACTGAATGGGCCAGCGAATTCATAATGTCAGTCATTTTTCTGCCTCTTGCCAGGCCAAGAGTATAAATAGAAAATAAAACGGCTATCAGCATGGCAATAACCGGGTTCCCTATATATCCCAGAACTTTTCTTATTCCGTTATCTTCCGGCAGCAGGAATCCGGCTATTGTTGAAATTGTAATCAGGAGAACCGGCAGAAGGGAAGAAAAGAAACTAACCCAAAAGCCAGGCATATCCTCATCAGTTAAAACCTTTAGATTTAAAAATTCCTGCAATGGTTTAGCCTCAATTTTACTCAGAACTTTTGACAATATCGGGCCTGAAATTATAATTGCAGGAATTGCAACGATAATTCCATAAAATAATGTTTTTCCAAGATCTGCATGAAACATTGCGACAATAGCAGTTGGCGCAGGATGAGGAGGAAGGTAACCATGAGTAACAGAAAGCGATGCCAGCATCGGTAGTCCGACATAAAGCAAGGGGAGTCCGGTTGAGGCTGCTACTGTAAATACAAGGGGAATCATTATAAAAAAACCTACATCGTAGAACAGCGAAATACCTACAATAAATCCGGTAAGCATTAATGCCAACTGGATATGTTTTATACCAAAAGCCTGAACCAGTTTAGAAGTTATCCTCTGAGCGGCTCCGCTTTCTGAAACCAGTTTACCAAGCATTGCCCCAAAACCTAGCACCAGAACAAGAAAACCCATTGTACTGCCAATTCCGTTTTCAATTGAAACAACAGCCTTGTCTATAGTCATTCCTTCTGCCAGACCCACTGCAAGAGAAACAATTACAAATGATAAAAATGAATTGAATTTCAGTACAAGTATCAGGAAAAGCAGCAGACAAATCCCAAGAATTACGATGACAAGCGGCATAATACGGTTATATTAAGGTTCGGGATTCAAAGGAAATCTGATAGGTAAATTATCGCGTGTTGAACGGTAAATTGCAGTAAAAAGTTCCACAGTTCTGCGACCAGCTTCACCTGTTACAGCCGGTTCCAAACCAATCCCGATAGCATGAAGATAATCTTCAATCTGGTATTGGAAATATCTGACAGTAGGATCGCAATTATTAAAAGTATCGGTATCCTCGCTTATCCAACTTTTCAATAAATTTTCTTCGCCCGGAATGGTCCACAAATCATTTACGGGCGGTTCGGTAACACCCGTCCTGCCGGCGATGAACATCGCCCCTCCATCTGTCTGCACTCCTACTGAGGCGCCATTTTCACCATGAATATGAACCTTCCCGTAAAGACCAGGTTTCTGGGAGTTACTTACAAGAATATTTCCAATCGCACCACTCTTAAATTTAACAATGGCCAGTGCTGTATCGTCTACCTCTATGTAAGGATGGTTGAGGTTCCGCCAGATACCATAAACCTCATCTATTTCTCCCATATACCATAAAAGCAAATCAAGCTGATGGGGAGCCTGGTTAACAAGCACACCACCACCTTCTTTTTTCCACGAGCCCCTCCATGCATCTGAATCATAGTATGCTTTATCACGCCAACCCAACATAGTTACAACTGCCAGTACGGGTTTTCCTATTTTTCCGTGATCAATTGCATCCTTTACTCTTTTTACAGGTTCGTACCATCTCCGTTGGCTTATTACACCCAGACTTACATTGCTCTTTTTACATGCATTAATGATATCATCACAATCCTGAAGATCGGAAGCAAGTGGTTTCTCAACCAGCACATTAGCTCCTGCCAGAGCGGCCTCAATTGCAGGTTGCTTATGATAAGGATGTGCAGTACAGACAATTACCAGGTCAGTTTTGTTCTCTTTAACCATCTTTGAGATATCTGAATATGCCTGTGTTTTGTATAATGAAGCGAAATCATCAGCTTTCCGGCTTGTTCTGCTCCATACCCCTGCCAATTGTGCATTTGGAATACTCTGTATCGCTTTTGCATGTAAATGGGCAACTTTACTGCATCCGGCAATTGAAATTTTATAAATTCTCTCAGCCATTTATAAATATTAAGGTACAAGAATAATTTTATTCAGGGGCTCCTCTTTTTTGTAAAGCTTGTTAAACCAGGAAGCTCCTTCAGAAAGAGGTACAACAGCTGAAATCTGGTCATCGACTGAGATATTTCCGTTTTCCAGCATAGTAAGGACAGTTTCATACTCACCCCTTATCGCACAACTTCCAAGTACTGATAACTCTCGTGTAACAACTTTTTGAAGAGGGAAATCAATCTTATGAGAAATATTCCCGACCAAAACGGTCTTGCCACCCTTACGGAGAATATCAATAGCAATATTCACCGATTCACTCTTTCCGACAGCTTCAAAAGAGATATCCGCTCCTCTGTTGTTTGTAAGAGCGCTTATTTTTTCTCCAAGATTTTCTTCTGTTGAAAGAAATGTATGATCTGCACCTGATATTCCGGCTTGCTCAAGCCGCGCCGGATTACTGTCAATAGCAATAATCTTTGAAGCGCCGGATAGTTTAAGAAGTTTGAGAATAAAAATCCCAATCATTCCGGCACCCACCACAACACATTTATCCCCGGTTTTAATTTTAGAGATATTAATCGAATGAAGAGCAACGGCAACAGCCTCCACCATTGCAGCCTGTTCAAAAGTGACATTTACAGGTATTTTATATAAAATATGCTGAGGAATTGCAATAAATTCCGCGAATGCTCCATCTCTCTTATACGACCCAGGTGATACTCCCAGAACCTCCCGGTTGTCGCTCAGATTATACATACCCTCGAGAGTAAACCAGTCATTGAGCGGATAAACTGTTGAATCAAAAGTAACTCTGTCTCCTGTATTCCAACCGCTTACACCCGTGCCTGTTTTTACAATAACCCCTGAAGCCTCATGGCCCATTATCATTGGTGGAATTCTTCGGCCTGTACTTCCATCCAGACCATGTACATCAGATCCGCAGATACCGCAAGCCATTACTTTCACAAGTACTTCGTCACTTTTTATAACGGGGTTGGGAACATCTTTATAAACCAGCTCATTATATTTTTCCAGTACAAGGGCCTTCATTATATCGGGATTATTTTCAAAGATTTGAGGAAGACAAATATAATAAAAACCTGATTGTGTGAATAGGTAAATTCAGATTGAAAATTATCTGGAGCAACTATAAGGACACACCATCATTTGAATTTACATTTTCACAGGTTGGCAATCATATTAGGGTAAACGTAGTAGCAAACCATGGCGTGGGACTACCAGAGAATAATCCAAAATTAATTTCTCTTGAAAATGATTCGGCATTACAACAAATTTTATCAAAAAAGAAATGTCTGTCCTGACAACAATCGTAATGTAATAAACTCCTTCTGAACTATAATCGCAATCAAAATGCCTGATATGTTTTCTTTCTCTGTTCATACTTAAAAACCAGGGATTTTTTCTCCTGCTAATAGTGGTTTATGCAAACAATACTATAATAATAATAGTTTAAAATGCAGTTGTGAATTGCTTTCAGTTTGTATCTTTGATATATTGAGCACAACAGAAGTAGTTTTTTTAAATAAATTAACTTTGTTGTGAATTGCTTTCAGTTTGTATCTTTGTCATATTGAG
>JADGPT010000216.1 GCA_017882345.1 Bacteroidales bacterium | reverse complement strand
ACGATAATATAATTTTCGTAGCCCTTCGTACAGGTATCGGAGGTGGAATAATAATAAATGGCAAATTGTACCGGGGAGTGAATAATGCCGGCGGTGAAGTAGGGCAGATGATAATTAATTTTGACAACGGTATAAGTGACAAAGGAATCAGAGGATCATATGAACATTTTGCATCAGCAACAGCTATCGTACGAAGGTATGCTGAAGAAATCAATGCAGCCGGCCATACTATAGAAAAGCCTTTAACCTGTAGGGAAATATTTGAAATGAGTTATACAAACTCACCTGTCGCAATAAAAGTAGTAAAAGAAAATGCAGAATTGGTTGATATTGGACTCGCTAATCTTATTACGATTTTTGCGCCGGAAATAATTGTTCTTGGCGGCGGTATGTCTGAAGCAAACGATAGTTATCTTGCACTGATCAGAAAAAGTGCATTTGCCAATTCACTTGAAAACTGCAGATCAGAGGTAAAAATTGAAAGAGCACACCTCGGATCGACTGCTTCTTTACTTGGTAGCGCTTACTATGGCATGACAAGATTAGCCGGAAAAAGTATCTGATTTGAAAGAATAACATTTCATTGCTGACGAGGGTACTATAGTGGTCTCATTCCTTGGTATCATTTGAGATGCCAATTTCGGAAGGGGTGATACTGCGAACATAAGTAGAGGAACTGTATAGCCCAAAATAATGAGCTTACAATTGGATTATAGAAATATTGTGGAAAACGAGGTGATAAAAAAAGGTAACTAATTGATTTATAATTAAATTACCTTTTTAAAAAGTGAACCTGAAGGGACTCGAACCCCCAACCTTCTGGTCCGTAGCCAGATGCTCTATCCAATTAAGCTACAGGTCCTGCAGTTTATGAGGACGCAAATATAACAAACTTTCGAAAAATTGTGAACTTAATTTAAAGTAAAGTTCAGAGTACCTGAAGTTAAAAACTGACGAATGCATTAACTCCAGGCACTCTAGTCACTCTAGTCACTCTAGTCACTTTAGTCACTTTAGTCACTTTAGGCACTTTTTAATCTCGGGAATATTAATTACTTTTATTTGCCTCAAACTGAAAAAAATATTGTATATATTTTACTGATAATCAATTATAAATATAATAGTTATGAAAAAAACAACAGGCATTATTTTAAAAATATTCCTTGGAATAATCCTTTTAATTCTTGTCTTACTATTTACTGTTCCAATAATCTTTAAAAAACAAATTAAAACCAAGGTTGAACAAGTTATTAATGAATCAGTAAATGCAACAGTAAAATTTGAAAATTATAAACTTGGGTTTTTTAAGGATTTTCCAAACCTGTCTTTTTCGCTTTATAATGTATCTGTTGTAGGTGTAGCCAAATTTGAAAACGATACTCTTGCCGGATTCAAGTCCTTTGATCTTGTACTCAATCTGTCAAGCCTGTTTAAAAAAACAGGCTATGAAGTAAAATCAATCATAGTCGACAGGGCCGTTGTCAATGCAATAGTCAGGAAAGAAGGGAAGGCAAACTGGGATGTAATGAAAGATACTGCACAGGCTGTAACGACTGAGACCAAACCATCCTCGTCAGGTATAAAGATACTCCTGAAGAAAGTTACTGTTCTTAACAGTTCAATTTCATACGTTGACGAAAGTTCTGCAATGAAAGTTTACCTTAATAAAGTTAATTTTTATCTGAAGGGCGACATGACAATGAGTGAATCAGATATGCAGATGACATTTAATGCAGGGGAATTTACTTTTATTATGGATGGAATGAAATACCTTAATAAGACAGTTCTGGATTCCAAAATAGATATGCTTGCTGATCTTAATAAATGGAAGTTTACCTTCCGGGAAAACTATTTCACAATAAACGATCTGAAGCTTAATTTTACAGGTATGGTGGCAATGCCAGGCAAAGATATCGAGACAGATATAAAATTCGGATCACCACAAACTTCATTTAAAACTCTTCTTTCTCTTGTTCCGGCAATTTATATGAAAGACTATAAGGATCTTAAAGCAAATGGAGAATTTGTTCTGTCAGGATCAGCAAAAGGTATCTACAGTGATGCAGACAAAACATTACCCGATGTGACACTAGCCATTGCCGTTACTAACGGGCTGATAAGCTATCCTGCATTGCCTGAGCAAATAAAAAACATAAATATTAAATCTGATATATTCGTTGATGGTAAAGTACTGGATAAAACTATAGTCAATGTTGATCTTTTCCACATGGAACTTGCAGGCAATCCGTTTGATATGACTCTTAATCTTAAAACTCCGGTCAGCGACCCTGATTTTAAAGGTTCTATGGTTGGGAAAATTGATCTTTCAGCACTTTCAAAAGCTGTTCCCATGGACAGTATAAGCCTTTCCGGAGTTATAGATATGTCAGTACAGATGGCCGGAAAGATGTCTATGATTGAAAAAGCTCAGTATGAAAGTTTTAAAGCCTCAGGAACAGTGGGTATTAAGAATATGGAAATTGCTATGACCGGTTACCCTGATGTAAAGATTAACGAGGCAAAATTGGAATTTGCGCCTGCTTATGCAACCCTGACAAACGCGAATATGAATGTGGGAGGGAAAAGCGATTTTAATCTGAGTGGCAGAATTGAAAATTATATTCCTTATGTACTCCATAATAAAACGATTAAAGGAAATCTTAGCATGCGGTCAAAGCTTGTTGATGTTTCCGAAATAATGTCAAAAATGGGTTCAGCTGCTATTCCCGTTAAAGACACAAGTTCTTCAGTTGCAACAAATGACAATAAAGCCGTTCCGGTTGAAAGTTCCACCTCACTTACTTTAATTCAGGTCCCTAAAAACATTGATTTTGATATTGATGCTCTCATCGATCAGTTCAGCTATGATAATTATAAAGCTCAAAAACTCAAAGGACATGTCATTGTCCGGAACGGAATACTCACCATCAGGGATGCATCCATGAACATTCTTAATGGTTCCATAGGAATGAATGCAGATTATGATACACGTGATTCACTTAAACCTGTTATGAAAGCTGACTTTGATATGCAGAATATTGGTGTGAGAGATGCATTTAATACATTTAATACTGTGAAAAAACTTGCACCGGCTGCAAAGGGAATTGACGGTAAGATTAATGCAAAACTTAACTATTCGAGTTTACTTGGACGCGATATGATGCCAGTTATTAATTCGATTAACGGATCAGGGAATATTAAGTCAAACGAAATTACTCTTCTCGAATCGAAAACTTTCGACAAGATGAAAGATGTCCTTAAGCTTGGCGATAAGTATAGTAATACGTTTAAGGATATTAACATAAGTTTTAAGATTGCCAATGGAAGAGTTTTTGTGAGTCCGTTTGATATAAGAACAGGAAATCTTAAAATGAATATTGGTGGCGATCAGGGGCTTGATCAGACAATCAATTATATTGTTAAAACGGAGATACCGCGATCAGACCTGGGGAGTTCAGTTAATACATTTATTGATAATCTTTCAACTCAGGCCGCCGCATTTGGAATTAAATATAAGCCTGCAGATGTTCTGAAAGTGAATCTAAAGGTAACAGGTACTTTCAGTAAACCTGTAGTTGCTCCCTTTTTCGGAAGTACGTCAGGTGAAAGTACAGGAGGAGCGAAGGCTGCTGTGCAGGAAGCTGTAAAACAGACAATCGATAATTCAGTCGATCAGGCAAAGGAAAAGGCCAGAGCTGAAGCTGAGATCCAGGGTAATAAACTTATTACCGAGGCTGAAACCAGGGGTCAGCAATTGAGAGATGAAGCGGCAAAGACTGCTGAAAACATCAGAAAAGAAGCTGACACTCAGGCTCAGAAACTTATTGATGACAACGCCGCTAAAGGAACAATCGCGAAGATGGCCTCACAAAAAGGAGCAGATAGTCTGAGAAAAAATGCTGATAAGAAGGCTACCCAGCTGGTTCAGGAAGCAGATGTTCAGGCAAATAAGCTCATTGTAGAAGCTAAGGCCAGGAAGGTTGAGTTAGTAAATAAGATTTAAATAAATTAGTGTTTAAGTCCGTTAAGACAGCGAAGCATAACGGCTAAGAAGACTATAAGACAAAAAAAGGCCGTTCATAATGAACAGCCTTTTTTTTATAAATCAAATATCTGCTAGAATTTTTTCTCCTTGATACGTGCTTTTTTACCGGTCAGATCACGAAGGTAGAATATCCTTGCCCTGCGGACTTTTCCGTGTTTATTGACTTCAATCTTGTCAATAAAAGGGGAAGCTATTGGAAATATTCTTTCAACACCTATATTTCCTGACATTTTTCTAACAGTGAATGTTTCAGTATGCATTTCTCCGCTTCTCTGTATCACAACTCCGCGGAACTGCTGGATTCTCTCCTTATTACCCTCTTTGATTTTATAATGGACAGTAACGGTATCACCTGCTACGAATTTCGGAAATTCATTTTTTACCGCAAATTCTTTCTCAACAATATTCATTAAATTCATCGTGCAATGTATTTTGTATACTCAGTTTGGTTTCAAAAATCCGGTCGCAAACTTACAAATAAAATTTTGATAATCC
>JADGPT010000215.1 GCA_017882345.1 Bacteroidales bacterium | reverse complement strand
CCCACCGGAGCAAATCCATTATCATTATCTGTCATAAACCTGATACTTTGATCGTTAAGAATATCAGGACGGGATTTAAAACCATCAACTGCCAGCAATAACCGCATAAGGTCAGGAGCGGTTGCAACCCAGGCTCCGGCTGCACCAAGAGCTCTTATATCATTTCCACCATAACTTGGTGTTACCAACTCGCCGGTACCATATATCGAAGGTTTCAATACTACATCGGAAGGCTCATAGTAAGTAACCTCGAAGGGAGCTTTCTCCGAAGGAAGGTTTCCGGCAATTTTCATATCATAAATGCCAAGAGGTTCAAGAATTGTCTTCTGGCAGAAATCCTCATATGACATTCCTGTAACTTTTTCTATTATAAGACCTAAGATACTGTAACCAAGATTGGAATAAGCCTTCCCTTTTCCAGGAGTATAATAAAGTCTTTTATCAAGAGCAAACCTGACAATAGTTTTTGTATCTACAGGTGGCTTTATTCCCATTTGTTGGGCTACCATCAATGGCATAAACATCTGATCCCCATAACGCTGAGTCCATCCCGCTTCATGACTTAAGAGTTCTGCAATGTTGATATTGTAGACCCTCCTGTCTTTTGGCTCACCGAAATATGGGTCATTAAGAATTCCGGATGAACCAAATACACTATCGGTAAGAGATAACTTTCCCTCTTCGTGGAGTTTCATTATACCAACGGCTGTAACCAGTTTTGAAATACTTGCTATTCTGAATTGGCTATAAGGTTGAGTTTCCGTTTTAGAAGCAGTATCGGCATAACCAAATCCCCGTGCGAAAATCAGTTTACCATCTTTTGCAATAGCTATTGAAGCGCCTGCAATTGACCACTTGCTCAAAAAAGCATTTACAATCTTCTCAACACCAGAAAACTCTTGTCCTGACGAGATGCCATTTGTTAATCTGATATTATTGGGTATAAGTTTATCAACAAGAACATAACTGTTTTCCTTAGCCCCGGGATTAGAACTCACCAATAATAACAAGAATGTAACTAATAATATTTTACTTTTTCTCACCGATATCAATTCCATTATCACCAGACAAAATTAAAAAGTATTTCATTTCACTCATCAAGATTACCATAAAAATAACTATTTTGGTTAATAAATCAGGTTTATAATAACGATTTTATCATATTATAGGTATTAAAACTTAGATTATCAGCATATATTATAATAAAGTAAATTTTTTGGCATACGATTTGAATCAATATACAAACGCAATATTATCATAAATATGCATAATCTGGTAATGTTTATCTAAAAAAAAGAATCAAAAAATTAACTTTGTATTCTATGTTGTTAAGGAGGCTACAAGATATGCGTATTCTTTTTGCGTTTACACTGCTTTTTATTTCAGGAAGCGTGTTCTCTCAGGTTGAAGAAACCGTTAATGAATATTACGATACAATCGATTACGTACCATCATTTTATAGAGGTGCCCTTGATTACAACCTTATGATTGCTGCCTCAAGAGGGTACACGGAGGAAATTAACCGGCTCATAATGAAAGGCGCTGATATATTATCAGAAACAGATCAGGGGGTCACACCTCTCATTTTTGCCATTTCCAGTAACCAGACAATAATCGCTAAAATGCTTATTGATTACGGTTCAGATCCAAATAAGCTGACTTTGAGAAATGAAACTCCGCTTATTATAGCAGTAAAAAATGAAAATTCTGAGATTACAGAAGCTCTTTTAAGAGCAGGAGCAGATGTTGATTTCACTGACAGATATGATGCAACGGCTCTTCATTACGCATCTGTATATGATTACCGTCAGATTGCCGACTTGCTCCTTTATTATGACGCATCCATAGACAAAAAAACAGTAGAAGGATCTACTCCTCTTTTTGCCTCAGTATGGGCAGGGAATGCTGCTATTGCCGATCTGCTGATTCAGAATGGCGCCAATGTGGAGGCAAGAGATAATGAAGGATTCACTCCTTTTATGATGGCAGCTCTTAACGGAGATACTTTAATAATGCAACTTCTCTTTAAGAAAGGCGTTGACATTTATGCAGTAAATAATTCGAATAATAATGCTCTGACACTTACAATAATTGCTGATAAAAGTGATGCTACAAAATACCTGCTCAGAATCGGAAATAAATGGGATAACCGGGGAAGTCGTGCGGTAAGCCCATATAGTGTTGCATCAAAATACAGAAGAAAAGATATTTTTAAGATTTTGGAGGACAACAAGATACCAGGTAATATTAAATACGAAATCGACCAGGTAGATATAATGGCCTCCACAAGGTTCTTTCTGCATGATATTTATACCGGAGCCAGTTTGTCATTCAAGGAACCTTATCTGAATGGAGGTATTATAGTTGGATTAGATACTAAATTATGGTATACAAGGGTTTTGCTTAAACAAACTGAAAATATGCTCTATCAGTACATGGATAAAGGTTCGGTTGTTTACGCTGGATTGTTTAAAGATTTTGCTCTCACCGACTATGCATTCAAAGCCAATTTTGAAATTTCAACATCATTATCGGCAGGTTACACATTTGGAAATGTCCTAAAAGGGACGCTTATTGTCCCTCAAAATAAATTCGTTATTATTCCTGCGGTTGCATTAAAATGGACAAATAAGAATCTTTCTTTTTCTCTCGGTGCCGATTATTTGAAATCAGTTTTTTATCACGTCGGTCCTGTGTGGCTAAGAATAGGAGCTTCATACAATTTGTATTTCGATAAGGTAAGAACAAATGGAAAAACTTTAAAATGGTATTAGGGAAGACAAAAGACAAAAGGCAATCCACCTTCGCTACCCCTTAACTAGCATTTCGGTGGTCAATGAAAGCTATGGTGGACAAAGAAAGGCAAAAGGCAAAACAAGGCAAAAGGCAAAAGTAAAAAGTAAAAAGTCAAAAGGATAAAGTCCCCCATTTGGGGGGTTGGGGGGTAAAAAGATAAATGGAGAAAGAGCAAACAAGGAAAAAGGCAACACTAATATGAGAATAGCAATCAAAATATTTCTGGGAATTATATTTATATTCTTTTTAGCATGTAAGGATCAGGGTCTTATTGTCAAGTGCCCCGATTGCCTGGCTGAAGAACCGACGAAGGCTATTATTAACGTGAAGTTGGATTTAGCCTCTGTTGGCTATGAAACAATAATAAAAGTTTATGAAGGCAATATTGAGGACAGTATCATATATGACTCATTCAAAACTACCAGCTCAAGCGCTACCATTTCTGTGACGCTTAATAAAAAATACACCGTTACAGCAACCTATTATATATCTGATAATTATTATGTTGCCATTGATTCAGCCACTCCCAGGGTAAAATTTGAAAAGTCACAGTGTGACAATCCTTGTTATTTTATTTATGACAAAAACATTGATCTCAGGTTGAAATACACTAGGTAAGACAAAAGACAAAAGTCAAAAGACAAAAAGTTACACAGAGTATAATCACGAGGCTTAAGCCCCCCATTTGGGGGGTTGGGGGGTAAAAAAGTAAAAGCCGTGTAATTCAGTGGTTAAAAAAGGGCAAAATGTAAAATGCAAATATCAATTATTCATATTTATGAAAAAGAGCTTATTTATTTATTTTCTTATTCCTTTCTTTTTTTCTTGTGCCCAAAACAAAAACAAAGCCGGTGATGAAAACTCAGCTGCTGCCAAATTTAAAAAGGAAGTCATAGACCTTGCATCCAATTATGTAACGGGAAAATTTAAAGGGCCGGTGAAAACAGTTACGAATGATGGTATTATTACAATAGCTGAAAACCAAAATAGTTATATTATTAACCCTTCTAAGATATATACAGGATTGATTGATTATGATAATATTGAAGATGCAATTATTTCAATCGATTATTATCATGGCCAATACCTGGTTCTGACTGAACATCTGATACTTATTAACTCTGAAAATAAACTCACACTTAACAGGTCTATAGAGTCTGATATGAAAATACTGAGTATTAAAGACAGGGTAATAACTGCTGAAGTCTATACACGGTCACGTAATGGTCCTCTGGCCAATTGTTCAGTTTGTAAAGAGGTAGTAAAGTATCAATTCAGACAAGGTGAACTTATCAGAATGGAGCCATGAATGAGTATGAATATGAATTGTTAAGTTCGTATTAAGGATCTCATTTAGAGTTACTTTTCAAATGCTCAAATACAGAAACTTTTGCCCTGTTAAAACCTGCAACAACCAGAGATGTATCACCCTTAAAATAGAGTAATGACTCTACCATTCCCTGAAGTAATATACCACTTTGAGCCGGAGTAAGCACGTCAAAAACAGGTTTTCCTTTTTCCTGATTCTTCCCTTTATTAAGCAAAACAATTCCCTTATTTGCATCATAATTTCCGGTTGATACATCATAAGTGTAATCATTGCCTCCTAACAAAACATCCGGATAATTGTCGCCATTAAAATCCTGGACAATCATTTTCCTGATTGGAGAAACCTGCAAGGCTTTTGGCAGCTTTTCCCATCTGAATTTACCTTTCTCGTTCCACAGGATATAACTTGAGGTTGAATTAA
>JADGPT010000214.1 GCA_017882345.1 Bacteroidales bacterium | reverse complement strand
GCCTACTTCCTTTCAAATCTGCCTCATTCATTGAGTGATCAATTTATGTCACTCGGATATCATATTTATATTATGTCGACTCAGTCATCAAATGTTGATGCTACTCAACCTATTCAGTTTGCAACCACTCTGGTACTTTTACTTCTCACTTTTTCTCTGAATGCAGTCGCGGTTACATTAAGATACAGAATAAGGAAAAAAGCTAAATAACCACTTTTTCATGAACAATATTAAAGTAAAAGTTAAAGATTTATCACTCCGGTACGGAACCAATCTTGCATTAAAAAATATTTCAATGGATATCCCGGAAAAGATGGTTACTGCCTTTATCGGACCCTCGGGATGCGGTAAATCCACTTTCCTCAGAACTCTTAATCGTATGAACGACCTTATTGACAATGTTACTATTGAAGGGGAAGTTTATATTGATAATATTAATATTTATGATAAGAATATTGACGTCGTTAATCTGCGAAAGAAAGTGGGGATGATCTTCCAGAAATCAAATCCTTTTGCAAAATCTGTTTATGAAAATATTGCTTTCGGTCCAAGAATTAACGGTATCAGTCAGAAAAGTGTGCTCGATGAAATAGTTGAACGTTCGTTGAAGCAGGCCGCAATATGGGATGAGGTGAAAGACAGGTTGTTCAACTCAGCTTTAAGCCTTTCCGGAGGACAACAGCAGCGTATATGTATTGCCAGGTCTCTTGCTGTCAATCCCGATATAATACTAATGGATGAACCAGCAAGTGCCCTTGATCCGATTTCCACAGCAAAAATTGAGGAATTGATCCATGAGTTGAAAAAGGATTATACAATAATAATTGTTACTCATAACATGCAGCAGGCAGCACGGACAAGTGATCTGACCGCACTTTTTTATATGGGTGATCTTGTAGAGATGAACAAGACCGAGATTATCTTTTCCAATCCGGCAAAAAAGCAAACAGAAGATTACATTTCAGGACGTTTTGGATGAGTCCTCAACCGAGCTCTATTTTGGGAGAGAGAAGAGAAATTCAATTCCTCCGCCAATTTTGTGTCTTACCTGTATGTCACCCTTATGTAACAGTATTGCATTCTTGACAATTGCCAGACCAAGCCCCGTACCACCGCTCTTCCTTGATCTGCCGGAATCTACTCTATAAAAGCGTTCGAATACACGCCCCAGGTGCTCTTCAGGAATTCCCACTCCATTATCAGAAAATGAAAAATGGTAAAATTTATCATCCTGATTATAAAGCTTAACCGTAACATTAGTATTGGTACCAGAATAATTGACAGAGTTTTCAAGCAGATTCTGGAAAACTGACGTGATAAGCGACCTGTTACAAGTAATATAAATATTGTCATCGACTTCAAGTTCAACTTTCATTCCTTTTCCGTCAATTGCAGATTTAAAATTATCCCGTACTTCATTTATAATATCCAGGACTTTTATTTTCTCTTTTAAGAAGGTGTTGCCAGCCTCCTCTATCTTATTTATAACAACAATGTCGTTAATCAGTCCGGTGAGTCTGTCGCTCTGGGCAAGAGCCTTTTCAAGAAAATATTTTTGTTTTTCAGGACCCATCCCTAGTTCATTTATAAGCGTTTCAATATAACCTTTTATAGAAGAGATGGGAGTCTTTAACTCGTGGGCAATATTTGATGTCATCTCCTGCTTAATCAGACGACCTTTCTCTGATACTGTAATGTCACTAAGTATAACCTCGAAACTATCATCATGAAATACAACGCATTGTACTTTGAAGTACCTGCCATTATTGGAAATCTGATATTCCATTTTTGGCAGATCAGATGCTTTTCTTTCAACACCAGATTGTTTTTCAATGAACTCGAGTACAGGAATAAACTCCCGCACTTTAAAGAAATTGGACGAAGATATTGTAAGCTCTCCTGAGATCAGATTCATATACTGGATGAAGTGATTATTGGCGAGAATTTTTGTTTTGTCTTGTGAAAAAAAGGCAATTCCTTCATTAAGTGCATTTAGGTGGCTGAAGAGTTTCTCCTTTTCATTTGCAAGGTCATTTTGTGTTTTAAGCATTTTGTTATAGATCGAAATAATTTCTTCACCTATAACACCGAGTTCATTCTTCGGAAATTTTGAGTCGAAATCGAATGTCTCATTATTTGACACACTGACTGCGAACTCTTTAAGACGGGTTATTGACTTGCCGAATTTATTTGTAACTGCAAGCAACACAAACCAAATTGCAATGAAGGAGAGTGTTATAATAATGAGAAAGTATTTTTTTGCATCAAGGAAATTGATGACTTTTAGATCATATACTACTGCTGCCCTTATATAATACCTGCTATAATATTTTGCATAATAATAATATTCTTCGCCAGTTGTCTCCGATTTCCGGATTGATTTACCAAAGTCGGAATAGAGAGATTCGCTTATTTCCGGCCGGGTCTTATGATTCTCCATAGTCTTCCAGTTATGAACAGAACTATCATACAAAACCTCCCCTGAAGGGCTGACTATAGTAACGCGCAGATTCTCCTGTGGCAACAATCTGACGATTGAATCTGTAAGGATCCAATTTCCGTTTTCATTAATTGAATTTGATTTTATGTAATTATCTATAACCCTCGTAATATTATCAAGCTCATCATTAAGGGTTGAGATTCTGAACTCTTTTTCTCTTGTATATAAATACCCTAAGATTAAAAGTGTGAATAATACAAATATTGATGAGTAATATATGAACAGATTATTTCTAAACTTATTCCTTAGGATCATTATTAAAATATTAGTTCATTAAAATTCAAAAAAATAGCCATAGCCTGTCTTGTTCTTTAAAGATGAACCAAATTGCCCCAGCTTAGTTCTGAGTCTTGTAATATTTACATCAACAGTACGTTCAGTTACAATAACATCCTGTCCCCATATTCTCATAAGAAGATCTTCTCTGGAAAAGACTTTACCCTGGTTTTCAAGCAGGGTTCGAAGGATTTCATATTCCTTTTTTGTAAGTTCAACACGTTCATCATTTATAATCAGTCTCTTACGTACAGTATCCAGATCAATCCCATTGTATTGTATTATAGCTTTACTATTAACCTTATCAGTATAGGATCTTTTTAATACAGCTTTTACCCTTGCCGTCAGTTCATTAACAGAGAATGGTTTGGATATGTAGTCATCGGCGCCCAGACTGAATCCTGTAAGAATATCATTCTCTGTATCCTTTGCAGTTAGAAAGATTACAGGAACATCAATTTTCAATTCTTTTCTTAGTTTGTCAGCAAACTTAAAACCCGATATAGGACCCATCATAACATCAAGAAGCACAAGATCAAAATTACCGGGAGACCTCTTAAGGGCCTCTTCCGCGGAATGAGCAATTTCAGTCTGATAACCTTCACTGCTGAGATTATACTGAAGGATTTCGCAAAGATCCTCTTCATCATCTACAATAAGAATCCGTTTCCCTTTCAGTTCCATACTTCTTCAGATTTTAATTATTTTCGCTGTTACCCGGCAAAGTTGAATCAAGTCCGGAATGCCTGATATCGGTACCCTGAATTGAATATATTGAGGCTTCGGCAATATTTGTGGCATGATCAGCAATTCTTTCAAGATTTGTGATAATGTTTTTCAGATCGATATAACTGAGTAACATTTCCTTCGTTTTATCACTGACTTTTGCTTTAGAAATACTGTTTATCAGCAGTTTACTGTTCATGTCGTCAACTACTTCATCATTTTTTATTGTCCAGACCGCGTATTCATTATCACTGTTAATAAAGGAAAGTAAAGATTTTTCAACCATGGAAATCCCTGACAATAGCATTACGTTGAGCACCTCAACCATGGCTTTGTACTCTACTGAATCTTTTATATTATCAATTGAATTAAGAATATTGATCACACGATCTCCAATTCTCTCCAGGTTAATAGACATCCTTGATATTGCAACTACTTTACGAATATCAGATGCTACGGGCTGATAGAGAATAATGGAATTAATAAACTTTTCACTGATAAGAATTTCATATTTATCGATCTTATCTTCATTTATTTTTATTTCAGATCTGATAAGGACACGTTCTTCCTCTCTATGTTCATCCATATATCTTTCAAGAAGCTTAAGTTGTGCCAGTATTGTGTCAGCCATCGCTTCGAAGGTGGCAATGATATCGAGTATTGATTCTTCCCTTTTTGTTTTCATCCCTGTAAACTAATTAATTATTCCGGTAACTAAAGTGGTGGAAATTATTTAATAATTATATCCGATGCAAAGTTAGCTTCATTAATGGTATAGATATCAGGTATTTGTTACTTAATTGTTACAATTTAGTTAACTTTCTGATTCACTTTATACATATCAAAGGTATTATTCCTGCTTTAGAGAGTCAATTTTATAATATGACTAAATTTATTTTCATTCAAGAGCATTAAATATTTAAATTGCAGGATCTAATTACGATTAATATGAACATGAAGATACCCCTCTCAGTTTGGTTCTTTTTTGCAGTTTGTACGATAAATGTATCTTCGCAAACTTACAATCAGCCTAATTTTGGACTTAGAAGTCATGAGACACTTGAGATCTCAAA
>JADGPT010000213.1 GCA_017882345.1 Bacteroidales bacterium | reverse complement strand
GATGAGCTTGTGGTATCGGTTGATTGGAATGAAAATATAGATGTTAATGAGAATCTTAAGAGGATTAACGATCTGATTGACTACAGTGGAAATCTCACCTTACAGACAAACTCATTTATCGGCGAGCAACAGTTTCTTTTTAACCGCGATTATGATCAGTCATACACGCAGGCGAGAATATATATAAAAGCAAAAGACTATGATCTGAAAGATGTCATTGAGAAAAACTCATATGAATTTATAAGAAAGAACTATTCTGCAGCTCTGATTAATGTAGCCCCTCAGCAGAATGTCTTCGAGAAGATCTTTTCTGCTTCCGAATCTCCTCTTATTGCAAAGGTGAGTCTGATGAAGGAGAAGGAAGTACCTCCGGTTGATCAGATGGTAAATATCGTCGGTAAACTTCAGAAAAGTTATCCGGAAGCAGGTATTTCTCTGCCCCCGCTCGAAGATAAGATACTGCTCAGGCTTGACCCCGACAGGATGCTACTGTATGATATTGAACCAATGACTGTTTATAACACATTGAAAACATCCCTGAATCAGAATAATATTGGTGAATTGAGAGCTTCTTACGAATTGCTTCCCATAGTACTTTCGGATAAAGAAAAGCAGATAAACGATATCATATCTTCCGGGTTTGTGCTAAATGAAACCAATCAGTCGATACCTGTCAGTGAGATCGTTAAAATACAACGTGTGCATGATTATAAGACCATAAAAGGAGGCATGCTCAGCGAGTATGTGCCTGTTAGTATGAATGTAAAGACGAATAAGCCTGCTGTTATTACTACCGGAATAAGAAACTTACTTACCTCTGACCCGGATATTGATGTGAAATTCAGCGGTTCTCTGATTACAGGGCAGAAGTTGTTTCGCGAGCTGGTTATAGTTCTTGTTGTTGCATTACTGCTTCTCTATTTCATCCTTGCAGCGCAGTTTGAATCGCTTACCCAGCCCATAATTGTTCTTTTGGAGATACCAATCGATACAGCCGGAGCATTATTACTGATAAAGCTCTGGGGCGGAACCATCAACATCATGACCATGATAGGGTTGATCGTGATGTCAGGCGTAATAATTAACGACTCTATACTTAAAGTAGATACAATAAATAATCTGCGCAGGGAAGGGATAGCTTTAAAGGAAGCCATTTATACAGCAGGCTCCAGAAGGTTAAAACCAATCCTTATGGTAGCTATGGCATCGCTCGTTTCAACTTTTCCAATGCTCTTCAGTTCAGGTATAGGATCAGAGCTTCAGAGGCCGATGGCTCTGGCACTGATCGGTGGTATGTCATTAGGTACAGTGGTAAGTTTGTTCTTTATACCCTTGGCATACTGGTATATTTACAGAAAAAGCGACAGAAGGTCACATAAACCGGTTATTTCTGGCGCTAATCCGGATTAATTGGCAATTTTGTCCTTGGAAAACAAGTACTCCTGCCGGATTTTGTCAGTCCCCCAATAACCTTTTAAGATTTTTAATTACTTCATCAGGCTTGTCAACCTGAATCCAGTGTCCGGCTCCAGGTACTTCAACTATATCCGCTGCAGGGAAAACGTGCAGAATATCTTTGAAATCCTTTGTTGGAATATAATCTGAATCGCCTCCTTTGAGAAAGATAACCGGAAATCCTGAAATCTGTTGGCTGAAATCAGTCTGACGTTTAATACCCTCCATTATTTTATCGAGGTTCTTAAGCAAGGATACAACATTCAATTTCCAGCTGAAAGAATTCTCAGTGGTTCTTTGGAGATTCTTAAGAATGAGGCCTCTGGTCTTTTCTGAAGGAATCTTCTCCGTTAAGAGCGCTTCTGCCTCACTCCGGGTTGAAATCTTCTGCAAATCAAAAGAAAGAATCGCATTCAGAATGGTAAAATGTTGAGAATATGCTGAATGTCCATGGGCTTCGTAAGTAAAAGGGGAGATATCCGCGATCAGCAATCCGTTTAACCTTTCGGGCCATTTAAGGGCAAATGAAATTGCTGTCTTACCCCCCATGCTATGCCCTGCCAGGAAAAACTTTTTAAGAGACAGGTCATTTACCAGTTCAAAGAGATCGTCTCTCATCGAGTCATAATCATGTATTTCGCTGTGTGGAGACTGGCCATGGTTTCGCTGGTCAGGCAAATAAACCGTGAAACTTTCAGCCAGTTTTTTTGCAATAGTTACCCAGTTGTCGGATGATCCGTACAGACCATGAAGAATTACCAGAGGCGGACCGTTGCCATATTTTCTGTAGAAGAGTTTCATCATTAACTCAGTCAGGCTAATTGCCGCTTATACATCTGGATGGTATTTTCAAGTCCCAGATATAGAGCGTCAGAAATAAGTGCATGTCCTATTGAAACTTCTTCGATCCATGGAATATTCTGATGAAAGTATCTCAGATTATCCAGGTTCAGATCATGTCCGGCGTTTAATCCTAATCCGGCATTCCGCGCTATCTCAGCAGCCTTTATAAATGGTTCAACAGCTTCGATGGCGTTCCTGTTAAAACCTGAAGCATAAGGTTCAGTGTAAAGTTCAATCCTGTCGGTACCGGTTAGCGCTGCATTTTCAATATTAACAGGATTTGTATCAACAAACAGGGAAGTACGTATACCTTCTTTCCTGAATTCAGAAACTATTCCGGTAAGAAAAATCTTGTTCCTTAGCGTATCCCACCCGGCGTTTGACGTGATTGCATCGTGAGGGTCAGGCACAAGTGTGACCTGATCGGGTCTGACTGACATAACGAGGGTAATGAATTCTTTGGATGGATAACCTTCAATATTAAATTCAGTTGTAATGAGTGGTTTGATCTCCAGGACGTCATTATACCTGATATGTCTTTCATCCGGTCGCGGGTGAACAGTTATCCCATCGGCTCCGAAAAGCTGGCAATTTATTGCCGCGGTTAATACATTTGGAACATTTCCACCGCGGGCATTTCTAAGAGTTGCAATCTTATTGATATTAACGCTTAACTTTGTCATTATAATAAATGTAAGAATTATCTATATTGTAATTGTGTTCAAAATTACAATAACTGGCTTTTTTTTTACTATTTTAGTTGAAAATAAAACTTTGTATGGTCGCTAAAGATTTAATATCCGAAGTAATTCCTTCCCTCAAGACGTCCGATTTGGGACAAACTGCCCTGAACTGGATGGAGATATTCAGGGTATCGCATCTTCCTATAGTCAATAACCAGGATTTTCTTGGTCTTATTTCTGATGCTGACATATATGATATGAATAAGCCAGAAGAGCCAATTGGAAATCATACTCTTACATTGTTTAAACCTTATGTTGACGGGGAGCAGCATATTTTTGAAGTTATTGGTCTGGCCTCCCGGTTGAAGCTGTCAATTGTTCCGGTTCTTGACAGTAATAACCATTTCAAAGGTGTCATTACCATTAGTGACCTTATAAAACATATAGCAGGTCTTTCATCAATGGATCAGCCTGGTGGAATAATTGTTCTTGAACTTATTGATAGGGATTATTCGCTCTCACAGATCGCCCAGATCGTTGAGGGAAATAATGTTAAAGTGCTCAGCATGTATATTACTTCTCCACCGGAATCAACCAAACTGGAGGTAACCCTGAAAGTTAACACAAGTGATTTAGCATCGGTGATCAGAACATTTGAACGGTATAACTATGAAGTTAAAACCTGGGTTTCAAATAATGATTCGATGGACCGCTTTTATTCAGAAAGATTTGACATTCTGATGAAATACCTTAATACCTGAAATATGCTGGAGAGAGTAGCAATATATTTCAAAGATAATAATTTAAAAACCAGGACCGGAGTCGAAAGACTTGTTGAAGAGTTTCACAAAAGAGGAATTAAAACCCTGATCTATCAGAAACTTGTAAATCCTGTAACCGGACTCAGTTGGGAAATAGTTGAAAAGTCAGACGAACTTTCTCATTCTTCGGAGTTGGCTGATCTGGTATTGAGTGTTGGAGGTGATGGGACATTTCTTGAAACAGTTTTAAAAGTTAAGGATCTGGGAATCCCAATTGCAGGCGTTAACACCGGACGGATGGGTTTTCTGGCAAATATTTCTGCCGATGAAATAAGCCATTCAATTGATATGTTATGTAAGGGTGAATATGAAATCATCGAAAGATGTCTTCTGGAAATCTCACATCCGGAAGGGATGTTTGAAGGAAATTCTTCCACTGCACTTAACGAAATAACTATTCAGAAGGCTGATCTTAGTATGATAACCATCAGCGTATTTGTTGATGAAACCCATCTCAACACATATTGGGCTGACGGATTGATTGTTTCTACTGCCACAGGTTCAACTGCATACAATCTAAGTGTTGGCGGCCCGATATTATCACCTGACGATGAGAGCATAATTATTTCCCCTATAGCGCCGCATAACCTGACTATCAGACCAATCATTCTTTCCGGGGAGGGCAAGATCAGGATGGTAATCGAAGGAAGGAGCAATGAGTATCTTACTACATGCGACTTTCGGTCAAAGAAGCTGCCATTCACCGAAGAGATACATATTGTAAGAGCCCCTGTAAAAATCAGAACTGTAATGTTAAATGGAAGAGATTTTTACAGTAC
>JADGPT010000002.1 GCA_017882345.1 Bacteroidales bacterium | reverse complement strand
AGAGCGCAAATGGCGAGATAGCTCAGTTGGTTAGAGCGCATGATTCATAATCCTGAGGTCCGGGGTTCAATTCCCCGTCTCGCTACAAAGAAAATGAAAGGGTTACAGAGTTTCAAAAACTGTAACCTTTCTTCGTATACAAAAAAATTGAATAACATGGAATAGTTCTAACTTCTGAAATTGGACTTGGAATTGGAATCAGGAAGAACTAATAATGACAAAATATGTTATCAATAATTAACGAGGTTCATGTGATATCTGTCCTTTTTATTCTTTTTATTAAAATGCTTTTTGATTAGTTGATTAAATAACGTCTTATTATATGGCTTATCGAAATAATCATTTACTCCTGACTCCGTTGACTCTTTTATATCATCTGAATTTGTAAGTGCTGTTTGAATAAATATGATTACCTCTTTATTGATGAGTCGTATTAGTTTGGTAGCTTCATACCCATTCATATTAGGCATATAAAAATCCATCAGAATCAAATCGATATCAGGATTATTCTGGTAGACAGCAACTGCTTCATCTCCCGTTTCTGCATATAAAATTTCTTTACTATACTTCTTAACCATAGCAGTAAGAACTTTCCTTAATATTTCATTATCATCGGCAATTAATATTTTCAGATTTCTAATCTGAAATAATTCTTCAGGATCCCTAACGACATTTATTACTTTCGATTCAGCATTATTTTATAATTTTACATTTTAAATTTCTGATATTCAACTTTAATACTCAATAAATTGGCAAAGACAGCGTTAATTACAGGAATTACAGGACAGGACGGAGCCTATCTGGCGGAATTTTTAATAAAGAAAGGTTACCTTGTTCATGGTATAAAGCGGAGGAGTTCTTTAATAAACACCGACAGGATTGATCATCTTTATCAGGATCCGCATGTTAAAGAGAGGAACTTTATTCTTCATTATGGGGATCTGAGCGATTCTATGAATGTTACGCGAATAATTCAGGAGAGTCGTCCGGATGAGATTTACAATCTTGGAGCGATGAGCCATGTTAAAGTTAGTTTTGATGTTCCGGAATATACTGCAAATACAGATGGAATAGGTACATTACGGATCCTGGAAGCAGTGCGACTTCTGGGGATGAAAGATCAGACCAGAATTTATCAGGCTAGTACCTCAGAACTATATGGACTTGTTCAGGAAGTACCTCAGACAGAAAAAACACCATTTTACCCAAGAAGTCCTTATGCTGTAGCCAAACTATATGCATATTGGATAACAGTAAACTATCGTGAAGCATACGGATTACACGCCAGTAATGGTATCCTCTTTAATCATGAATCTCCGATACGGGGAGAAACCTTTGTATCGAGAAAGGTAACACGAGGTCTGGCTCGAATTGTTCTGGGGATGCAGGATATTTTGTTTATGGGAAATCTTTCTTCAAAGCGTGACTGGGGCCATGCGAAAGACTATGTAAAAGCTATGTATCTGATACTTCAGCAGCAGCAACCTGATGATTATGTAATCGCTACTGGCATTACAACCGAGGTTCGGGAGTTTATCAGACGATCATTTGCTTTAACAGGCATTGAAGTCACCTTTTCAGGGGAAGGAGAAAATGAGACGGGAATTATTACAGCTATTGATGAGACCATTTTTAAAAATAAGGTTGGGAAAGATCATTTAGAAAGTTTTAAGATCCGGACCAGGAAGAACTCTTTGGTTGTGAAAATAGATCCCGCTTATTTCAGGCCAACAGAAGTTGATTTACTTCTTGGTGATCCGACCAAATCGAGAGAAAAACTCGGATGGATACCGGAATATGATCTTGATGGTCTGATTTTGGATATGGTAACATCTGATCTTCTTTTGATGAAGAGGGAAAGTTATCTCAGAAAAGGAGGTTTTAGTACGTATAATTACTTTGAATAAATAGCTGATAAGCGAACAGGTCATTTAAAATATATATAGGTTGTACAAAACACAGGGTATTTTTACAAACCTGTCCTATGAAATACTGTTTTTATCGTTTTCAATAGAATTCTGATAGGAGGAATTTAGCCCTGCTGTCATAACCCTTCAATTGATTTAAAACCTTATATACTTTAAGAAAGTTTGATCAATAAATGATGACTTTGGTAAATATATTTATAAAGAGGTATTATTATGTGATGACTGGTGTTTAGATTTTGATTAAGATTTTACAACGTGTAAAAGTTAGTTTTAAATTTGACTAGTGTTAGTTGATAGATAAATTAGCACTCTTTTAAAGTCATCAAAACAACTATAATGAAAGATTTTCACAGTTTATTAATTGAAGAGACAGCCAAAACGCCACAAATTGAATTGAATCAATTGACGGGTGACTTTATTTTTTCCGGAAGATCAATTCCTAAAAACGCTGCTAAAGTATATGAACCTGTTCTTAATTGGGTAAAAGAATATATTTTACACGCAAGACAAACAACAAATCTAAGACTTAACATGGAATATTTCAATACTTCATCATCATTGTGGCTGGCAAAAATATTTAAAGTGTTGATGAGGATTAATGAACCTGACTTTGTTTTGATTTTTCACTTGTATCTACCTGTTAATGAGTTTGATGAAATAAATGAGTTTGATGATATTAAGGACGCTTTTTTCCCAATTGCAGATGTTTTACAATTTGCATTACCCAGCATATTCATAAAACTTTATGGAACAAATGGCGCTTATGAGGTAGTTAAAGATAAATTGGTATTTATCTAACAGGTTCTATTTACCCTTTTCAGAGAAATTAAATCCATTTGGTCCACTTAAAAAGGTGAGAACTTCAGCACTTCAAAGTCCCGATTTTAAAGTAAATGAATTTTAATTGTTGAAATTAGATTCAATTCTGGAAATTATTAATTACTTTCAATTTCTAAACTTGAAGTTCTTAGTTCCTGAGAAGCTGTTTTCACTAAAATATTCCCAGAGACTGTATCCGAAGAAATAATTATCACCTTTCATTGTAATACTTTAAAACCAGCTATATGAAAACAAAAACCTTATTTACGTCTCTTTTATTAGTTTCCATTTTATTCACCGCTCAGGTTTCCCTGGCGCAATTGCCTAAGGAGACAGATGCACATAAAGCTGAACGGATGAAATGGTGGACAGATGCCCGGTTTGGAATGTTCATTCACTGGGGTTTATATGCTTTACCCGCCCGCCACGAATGGGTGAAGAATGCTGAAAGAATGACAAACGAACAGTATCAGAAGTATTTTGAAATGTTTAACCCAGATATGTGGGATCCTCATGAATGGGCAAAAATGGCTAAAGCCGCAGGAATGAAGTATGTAGTCCTCACTGCAAAACATCATGAGGGTTTCTGTCTGTTCGACTCTAAATTTACCGACTATAAAGCGCCAAACACTCCTTACGGGAAAGATCTGATAAAAGAATATGTTGAAGCTTTCAGAGCCGAAGGATTGAAAGTTGGATTCTACTATTCACTGATTGACTGGCATCATCCTGATTATACAATTGACAGCAATCATCCACAGCGTCAGACATCTGATACAGCCTATATACGACTGAATAAAGGAAGGGATATGAGCAAATACCGTGAGTATATAAAAAATCAGGTCCGGGAGCTGCTGACAAACTATGGAGAGATAAGTATTATCTGGTTTGATTTTTCTTTTCCTGGTAAGCACGGCAAAGGCCATGATGACTGGGATTCAGAAAACCTGCTGAAGATGGCGCGCTCGCTTCAACCCGGAATTATTGTTGACGATCGTCTTGATCTTAATAATGTTGAAGGAGGCTGGGATTTCACAACACCCGAACAGGTACAGGTTTCAAAATGGCCAGAAGTAAATGGTAAAAGGGTTCCCTGGGAAACATGTCAGACATTCTCGGGTTCATGGGGCTATTACCGCGATGAAAATACCTGGAAAAGCCCGTCACAGCTTATTGAACTGCTTATAGAATCAGTCAGTAAAGGAGGTAACTTGTTATTGAACGTCGGTCCTACCGCAAGAGGCGTATTTGACTTCAGGGCCCAGGAGAGGTTAAAAGTAATGGGGGAGTGGATGAAATATAATAATCGTTCGATATATGGATGTACTGAAGCTCCTGCTGGCATTACCGTACCGGCTAACACACTTCTGACTTATAATCCTGTAACTAAACGATTATATGTTCATTTATTGGCATATCCGTTGGGAAGCCTTACACTGCCAGACATGGCTGATAAGGTAAAATATATACAGTTTCTTCATGATGCCTCTGAAATCAGATTCAGAAAAGGAGGGGATGATGCAAAAAATGATCTGACTCTTTCACTCCCTGTTCAGAAGCCTCAGGTGGAAATCCCTGTGCTGGAGATTTTTCTGAAATAAGTTCATTTCTCCCCCCAAAACCTCTCATAAGGGGGCTATAGGCCGTTCAAAAGTCCCCCATTTGGGGGACTTAGGGGGTAATACTTACAGAATCATACACCACAAGCTTTTCCCACAATTCCTCACACTCTTCAATGAATTTAAGGTGAGTAGGATGGGTCTGGTAAATATCCTGATCCTCTTTGTTTTTGAAAGTAAGAAGCAACGAATAAGAATATGAACTATCAATTACTCCACGGTTAGTTGAAGCCGGCGTACCGATATGCTTCCCGACAATTGTTTCGATTGTAACAAGTTGTTTAAGTCCATTTTCGAATTTCATTCGGGACTCCCTGCTTAAAGGTTTTTTTAACCAGAAATAGACATGATGTACAAAATAATCCAGCTGTATTGTCATAATTTTTACATTTTAATTGGCTGATAATAATAAATATTAATGATCATTTCATTGCCTGGAATTTTTCACGTGTATCCCAATCACGAACTTTGTGTTTCCAATGCTCCTTTTTATCCATGGATTTGTCAAAAGTCGGATAATCAACGATTTTAATTTTCATATTTCTGGCGATTACGTAATGCGAAGATAGTAAAAATGATAAATTGAAACTTTTATCAGCACTTTTACGCTTAAAACCTTTAAATTTGAAAACTTATAGATCTCTGGATGATGGAAATTTCCCTCTATATAATTATTGGCCTGGCAATAGGGGCTTTAATAGCTTACCTTGGTACAAAGTCGGGTTTAAATACATTGCATCAGAAGGAATTACTTTTAAAAGCTGATGAGAATAATATCCTCAGTAGGCAGAACAGTGGTTTGCAGGCAAGGGTAGAAGCACAGGCAAATAGTCTTGATGAGGTAAGAAAAGCAATGGTAGACACATTTAAATCAGCTGCTTCTGATGCCCTGACTCAAAACAATAAACAGTTTATTGATCTGGCAAAATCTCAGCTCGAAACTCATGTTAAGGAGGCAGAAGGAAATCTGGATGAACGCAAATCTGCAATTGCCGAGATGCTAAAACCTGTCAAAGAATCTATCGACAGTTATAAAAAAAGGATTGAAGAACTTGAGAAAGGGTCAGAAAAAACTTTCGGTCAGGTAACGGAGATGTTGTCAAATATTCAGATAACAAATGCCAGTTTGCAAAAAGAAACCGGTGCCCTGGTAAATGCACTGAGAAATCCAAGAGTACGGGGAAGATGGGGTGAGATAGGTTTAAAGCGGGTAGTTGAGTTTTCAGGGTTATCGGCCCATTGTGATTTTGTCGAGCAGGTTTACACTGAAGGAGAGGATTCGGTGTTAAAGCCCGACATGATCATAAATCTGCCTGGAAACAGTCACGTTGTTGTTGATTCAAAATTGCCGCTTGATGCATATTTGCAGGCACTGGAAACTGATGATGAAAATTCCCGGAATCTTCTTTTCGCGAAACATGCAAAGGACCTGCGGGATCATGTAAACAGGTTAAGTAAGAAACAATATTGGTCACAGTTTCAGAATACACCAGATTTCGTGGTTTTGTATATGGAGGTTGAATCCGCATTAAATGTGGCTTTAATGACAGACAAGACTCTGTTGCAGGATGCAATGAATAATAAAATAATATTAACTACGCCCACTACTCTGATCGTAGTTCTTAAATCGGTTGCAATGTCGTGGCAGCAACATAATATTACCGAGAATGCTTTACAGATTATGGATGCTGCAAATGATTTCTACGGACGGGTAAATGTTTTTGCTGATCATCTGGACAAAGTAGGAAGCGGATTAAAGACTGCACTTAAAGGTTATAATGATGCAGTAGGATCATGGGAAAGCCGGGTATTACCTGCAGGCAGAAAACTTGAACAGTTGAAGGCAACAGATAACAAAAATGTATTGCCTGATTTTGAGATTATAGATAGACCTGTACGGGAACTCAAGAAATCTGAGGAATAATATAAATGGTTGTATCAGGAAGATATATTGTTGCCACGGCAGTTTTAGAGATACTGATTTGTTCATTTTTTTTGTCCGGCTGTACAAATAGAAAAGCTACTTCAAAAAAGGAACCGGTTGTAATTCATGAAATCAGTGATACATCTTTTCTTTTCGACGGAAAATCACTCGATGGATGGGAGATTACAAACTTTGGTCCACAGGGCCCTGTCTATGTTTCAGGTGATGAGATCATTCTTGGAATGGGAGATGGCTGTACCGGGATTACCTGGAAAAGAGCATTCCCAAGAGCAGGGTATGAGGTTACTCTTGATGCAAAGCGCATAGCAGGGAATGATTTTTTTTGCGGAATGACTTTCCCGGTCGGAAAAAATCCATGTTCACTGATTATCGGCGGATGGGGAGGAGCAACAGTAGGTCTCTCCAGTATAGACGGCAAAGATGCTTCGGGAAATGAAACTACAACAATTCGTAATTTTGACAAGGAGAGGTGGTATCATATCCGTCTGATTGTTACAGAGGAGTTTATAAAGTCATGGATTGACAGTATTAATGTGGTCGACTTTAAAATTGGTACTAAAAAATTATCTATACGTCCTGAAGTTGAATTATCCAGACCATTCGGTATTGCCTCATGGAATACTACTGCTGCAATCCGGAATATTCATTTACGGCGAATTGAAAAATAAAAACTGCATACCGCATACCCCTTGCTTAATTAATCCAATCCAAAATGAAAAATGTTATTTTAATTGTGTCGTTATTTCTGGCCATAAATCTTAATGGCCAGAACTACAAACCCAATTGGGAATCGCTCGATAAGAGACCTGTTCCGGAATGGTTTCAGGATTCCAAGTTCGGAATATTTATTCACTGGGGTGTTTATTCAGTACCTGCCTGGGGTCCAACAGGAGACAGTATTGGCGTTTACGACAAATATGCGGAATGGTATTGGAGGAAGTTGGATGAACCCGGGAAAGTTCAGAAATATTTTAAAGATTATCATACAAAAACTTATGGACCAAATTTTAAATATCAGGATTTTGCACCTATGTTTAAAGCAGAGCTTTTTGATCCGGGCAAGTGGGCAGACCTGTTTAAAGAGTCAGGGGCTAAATACGTAGTTCTCACTTCAAAACACCATGAAGGTTACACCCTCTGGCCAAGTGCGCAGAGCTGGAACTGGAACAGTGTTGATATAGGTCCGCACCGAGATCTCTGTGGTGACCTGACAATTGCAGTTAAAAATAAGGGTCTTCACATGGGATTTTACTATTCACTTTATGAATGGTATAATCCGATTTACCAGACTGATCTCCCTGATTACGTGAATAACCACATGATACCGCAGATGAAAGATCTGGTAACCCGTTATACACCCGATATCCTTTGGACAGACGGAGAGTGGGACAAGCCAAGCAAAGACTGGAAGAGTGAAGAATTCCTTTCATGGCTTTATAATGAATCTCCTGTAAAAAACAGTATCGTGGTAAACGACAGGTGGGGAAGTGAAACCAGAAGTAAACATGGAGGTATTTACACTACCGAATATGGTCTGATTGGGGATAAAGAAGGTATTGATAATTCCGTTCCTCACCCATGGGAAGAGTGCAGGGGAATCGGAACATCCTTTGGGTTCAACAGGAACGAGGGTTTATCAGATTATTCTACTCCGGAACAACTAATCAAACTGTTGGTCTCGACTGTATCTGCCGGTGGAAATTTACTTCTTGACATAGGCCCATCTGCTGATGGAACAATACCTGTTATTATGCAGCAGCGACTTTTGGAAATTGGCAGGTGGTTAAAAATAAATGGAGAAGCGATTTATAGTACCCGGGCTTTTATAAAGACAAAAAAAGATGAAGGCATCAACACTGAAACAAATAAGACAATCTTTTTCACCCAAAAGAATAATGATGTTTATGTAATCTGTCTTGACTGGCCAAAAAGTGATATTATCCTGAAAGGAATCACTGCGGTTAATAAAGTCGAATCTGTTCTATTGGGAACAAACAGAGCTGTTTCTGTAAAAATATCAGGTGGAAATGTACACATTACAGCCCCTTTACTTACTCCGGATGACTATCAGGTTGCCTATGTATTTAGAGTAAGTGGCCTCATAAAATAAGCACCTGCAATGTTAAATTATATTAAAATAGAAACTTTTAGTATGCAACTCTAAAGGCTCTCTGATCTATTTTTATAACTTTATGAACTTATCAATCCTTAATTAATCCAGAATCTCAATTCCATGTATATCAATAATATTCTGATAAGTTTTATATCCCTTTCATCATTAATCTCTTCGTGCAAATTCCTTTTATCATTTCCCTATTTCACTATCAATTAATCCGGGATGCTAAATTAGCTACTAGTAAAATTTTTAATGAACAGAAAAAATCTATTATATTTATTCTTAATTGCTTTTCTCACAGGTTATTGTTTCTCTGGTTCAGCAGCTATTGGAAAGTCTGTCGCGGTTAATATAAGTCAGCAGGATCCTCTTAAAGAAAATCAGATTCTTTATAATGGCAAAGTTTGGCGTAATCACTTTACCAGTGTCAAGGGAGATCAATTCCTTTTTTCCAAAGACTATTTGCCGGGTTCAGTGACAGTTAATGGGAAATCTTATAAAAATTTAAATATCAATTATGATATTTATAATGATGAGATAACCACCTCCAAAAATAATGGGGTTATTCTTCAATTGAACAAGGAGATGATCGACAGTTTTACTCTGGTCTTTGAATTTAAAACATATTTGTTCAAAAATACCCAGGCAGATAGTCTAACGGGGATCAAAGGTTATGTTAATGTCTTATATAACGGGAAATCAGCGCTCTATGTAAAATATAAGAAAGAAATTGATTTGCTGGCAGTTGATGATAAATACGATCTGTTTTTTCAAACACATAAAATCTACTTCGTGAAAAAAGGAACCGTGTATCAGTTAAGCGGTAAAGGTGATTTATTAAAAGCTTTACAGGAAGATAAAACCCAAATTAAAGCTTTCATGAAAAAAAATGGACTACGGGTTTCGAAAAAGGTGCCCGGAAGCTTTATTCCTGTAATCAGGTATTATGATAGTTTAAGCCAATAGACCTGTATTTATGAAACCTAAGATCTATATTCTCCTTTTAATCTTGTACTTATCATTGAATCTTGCAGCACAGGAAAAATACAAGATTTCATCAAATTATAAGGATGTCCCATTTACAGATTTTGTGTCAGGAGTTGAAAGTATTCTTCCGGTAAAATTCTTCTATATGGATGAATGGGTTAAGGATCTGAAGATAGGTGATTATCCTGATTGTACTTCACTGTCGTGTGTTATGGACAATCTTCTAAGGGAAACAACTCTTTATTATTACATAGATCGCTCTGGAAATGTAGTGATTACAAATAATTATGCTGTTAAGATTACAGCTACTACGGTGGAAAAAAACAATAAGTTTCTTCCTCCGACTGATTATTCGAGTTCTGCAGAAAACCAGCGGACGGCTGGAAATACTTCGGTAGAAATCGGAAACCCGGCTGAAAAAAATAAACCAGGAAATGTAATAATCTCAGGGTATATCACCAATAAGGATACAAAGGAACCTGTACCAGGAGTAACCCTATTCATTCAGAATCTTGCGGCAGGTACAATCTCTAACGAGTATGGATTTTATACCTTAACACTACCAAGGGGAGTTCACATACTCCAGTTTTCATTCATGGGTATGAGAGAAAAAATGGTTAATCTAAATCTTTATGGGACTGGTGAACTCAATGTTGACATGAACAGTGTTATGATTCCTTTAAAAGAAACAGTTGTATCAGCACAGAAAAGTGTTACACTACAGCGATTTGAGGTTGGTGCAGAAAAGATCAATATAACGTCCTTTAAGCTATTGCCAACATCAATGGGAGAATCGGATATAATAAAAAGTGTTCTTTTAATTCCTGGTGTTCAGTCTGTTGGAGAAGGCTCAGCGGGTTTTAACGTCAGAGGCGGTTCTGCTGACCAGAACCTGATCCTCCTTTATGGAACACCTATTTACAATTCCTCACATTTCTTCGGATTCTTTTCAGCAGTCAATTCCGATATAATTAAAGATGTTACATTATATAAAGGTGGCATACCCAGTCGGTATGGAGGAAGAATTTCCTCAGTACTTGATATAGTATCACGAGAAGGAAACAGAAAAGAATTTGCCGGCAATGCGGGCATAAGCCCCATTACAACGCATATATCGGTAGAAGGTCCGATCATAAAAGATACACTTACTTATATCCTTACTGCCCGTACCACATACTCTAACTGGATATTCGGTTTGATTCGTGACCCGGCTCTTCACAAAAGCAGGGCCTCCTTCTATGATTTGAACGGTAAAGTAACTTATGACTTAAATAAAAACAACAAAATAGATTTTTCTGCATATACCAGTCACGACGCATTCCGGTTCAACTCCGACACGGTTTACAGTTATAACAACAATATTTTTGCCGTAAAGTGGCGTCATTTTTTCAATAGCCGGTTTTTTTCTTCACTTTCAGTAAATAATAGTTCCTATAATTACGATATCACAAGCCAGTATCTTCCATCTGAGGCCTTTGTGCTTTCGCATAAAATAAACAGTTCAGGATTAAAAACAGATTTTAACTGGTTTCTTGGACGAAATGAGATTAATTTTGGCCTTGACCTTACCCGGTACTCTATCTCTCCGGGGAGTTATCTTCCTCTAAGCAATTCATCTCTGGTTATTCCACGAACTATAGAAAAAGAACGTGCATGGGAAAGCGCGCTTTACATTGATGACAAATTGCTTCTGACCGATTTTCTCTCAGTTAATATCGGAATGAGAATGTCATCTTTTTTCTCTTTAGGCCCTCAAAGTGTGATGATATACAATCCTGAACAATCAAAAAGCAAATCAACAGTAATAGATACTCTAAACTTCAAATCCGGTGAGATCACCAGCAAATATGCAGGTCCCGAGTTCAGAGTTTCATTAAATTTCAGAATTAGCGATAAGAATTCCATTAAGATAAATTATAACAGAACCAGGCAATACCTTCATCTTCTTTCAAATTCAACCTCAATATCTCCGACAGATACCTGGAAACTCAGTGATTATTATCTGAAACCCCAGATTGGTGACCAGGTTGCACTGGGCTTTTATGAAATGTTGTTCAAAAACAACTTTGAGGTTTCTGCTGAGATATATTATAAGGAGATAAGGAATATGGTCGACTTTAAAGGAGGCACAAATCTTATAATGGATGAAAATATTGAAAAAGATATTGTAAATGTGAGGGGTAAAGCTTATGGTTTGGAATTGGTATTGAAAAAAACCGAAGGCAAAATTCGCTATAGTATTGGTTATACTTATTCCAGGACCTTTGTAAAAAGTCTTAGCGCTTTCAGTGACGAAATTATTAATTCAGGTAAATGGTTCCCTGCTAATTTTGATAAACCAAATGACCTTGTTGTCACATTTAATTATCTCTTCTCCCGTCGTTTAAGTTTCTCATCTAACTATACATGGAGCACAGGCCGTCCAATAACCTATCCAATAGCTACATATCGGGTAGGTGATAAGTTAATGGTAACCTATTCCGACAGGAATGAGTATAGAATTCCCGATTATTCGCGACTTGATCTTTCCTTAAGAGTAAGTGGGAATCTTAAGTCGCACAAAATTGCCCATCCTTACTGGACTTTCTCAGTTTACAATGTTCTTGGCAGACAGAATGTTTACTCAATTTATTTCAAAAAAGAGGGAGATATGGTAAAGGGCTACAAATTGTCAGTGTTTGGCAGAGCTATACCATCCGTAACTTTTAGTTTTGACTTTTAAATCAATTATGAAGTATACAGGACAAATATTATTTTTGTTATTTATCACGATTTGCGCTGATTGTACGCTAATAGGTTCAATTAAAAAACCTGATTTCTGGGAGTAAGATAGTAACGAATTATCGATGAAAGTATTATAAATGATAAAAAAATTAAAACCGGCGATACTTTTCCTGATACATATTCTATTTCTGGAAGGGATATGTGGTCAGACGCCGATGAATATGACTGATTTTCTTAGTCAAAAGTTTTTGAACTATACAAAATCAGTTCCCAGAGAAGAAATATTTATTCACTCTGACAGGGAGGAATATATGTCAGGAGAAGATCTGTGGTTTAATCTGTATTTGATTGACAGACAAAGTTTGAAAACCTCATCTGAAAGTAAAATTGCCTATTTCGAACTACTTAACCAGGAAAATCGTCCGATTTTGCAAAAAAGGATATTGCTCGATGAAGGTTTTGGTCCGGGACAAATTTCTCTGCCAGATACATTGAGTACCGGGACTTATATCATAAGGGCATATACCAGCTGGATGAAAAATTTCCTGCCATATAATTGCTTCACTAAGGAAGTTCGGATCTATAATGCCTTTAGTAACAAAACAATTAAAGGGAAAGTCAATACAGGTAAGATCATTAATGGAGAGGTCAGAATTAATGATAATACGGTACGGCTAAATACCGGACTGATAGTAAAAACAGATAATCTAAAACCCGATGTCCTGGGAATCTATATAGTAACTGATGAAAAATACCACTCTGAAAATAGTAATCAGATTTATTTGTTTATTCAGACACATGGAATAATTAACCATATAAGTTCGGAGTTGTTAAGTGGGGAGAATACAAAAATATCTATTCCTAAAAATCAGCTACTAGCCGGGATTAATCAAATAACTGTTTTTAATTCAAAAGGTCAGCCTGTTGGTGAAAGATACATTTACACTCCGGATAAGGAAGATCCGATTATTGCATTTCATGCAGCCGATAGCTCTGGGCTCAGGAATAAAATATCTCTCGATTTAGAGCTTGATAATGCATTAGCCACTACGCCGAATTCTTCTAATTTCAGCGTATCTGTTGCCCCTGAAACTAATAATCATTCAATAATGAATATGAATGATTATTTGGTATTTGGTACAGAATTTGGATTTCTGCCAGGGAATGCAATTAAAGATAAAAAAGTTAAAGCTGTTGCGCCAGAGGTCATGGACAGCCTTCTTCAGTCTGTAACAAGCAATTGGATAAACTGGAACACTATTTTAAAAGATAAGCAGCCTGTTTTTAAATATCAGGTCGAAAAAGAAGATCATCTTCTTTTAGGAAAACTGCTTGCTAATGATAAGAAAGCCGGAGATTCTGATAAGTTTGTTTTACTTTCAACTCCAGGTAAAATCGCTGTTTTCCAATATGCTAAAACAGATAAAGAAGGAAATTTCAGTTTCAAAATTCCTATTGATGAAAAGGTTAATGATTTAATTATCCAACCGGATGGAGTAACTAAAAATCAATCTGTTATTATTGAATCACCATTTTCGGACCAATATATTAAATCGGAATCACTTGTTGATTCCACTATTAATGCGATTCCCGACTATATATCAGACTGGGGTGCAAATCACCAGGTTAGGAAAATATATGGAATTTCTTCCAGAGAAGATATCCTCACTCCAATAATTTCCTCACCTGGACCCAGAAGGTTTTACGGAAAGCCGGATAATGAACTGATTATGAAAGAGTACATTGCCCTGCCTATAATGCAGGAAGTCTTTTTTGAACTTTTAGCAGGTATCACTCTTAAGGCTAAAAAATCGGGATATGAGATAACTGTAGCAAATCCTGAAAATAACAAACCTTATGAGACAGCGCCTGGTCTATTTATTGACGGTGTAGCGATTAAAGACGCTTCATTGATTGCAAACCTTGATCCTGAGGTTGTTGAAACTTTAGATGTTGTCAGAGAAAAATATTTTGTTGGTGATTATTTGTTTTATGGCATAGTGAATATTATTACTAAGGCAGGAGATTTCAGTAATGTAACACTGCCTGGCAGTAGTATCAGGTTGACTTACAGAGTAATAGATCCTGTTTATTCATTCTTCTCACCCGATTATTCATCCATAGAATTGAAGAAAAGCCGGATTCCGGATTTCAGAAATACACTTTATTGGAACCCTTCTATAAAACCTGATAAAGAAGGCAAGGCCAGAGTTGAGTTCTGGACATCTGATTTTATATCTGATTTTGAAGTTAATATTCAGGGCATTACATCACAGGGTAAAGCATTTTCACTAAAGAAAATAATTAAGATAATGAGGTAATAAATGGTTACAAAATGTAAGTGTATGGTTAAGCTATTTAAACTTTTAAATAAGGTTCTTTTATTTGCATTTTTAATCTTGATTAGCAGTTGCATCGAACAGTTTATCCCATTAGTCGGTGAAGATAAGGATATAATTGTTGTTGAAGGCCTTATAACAGACCAACCCGGACAAAATATTATAAAGCTCTCCTTATCACTGCCTCTTGGGGGAAAAGACGCCGCGAAACCGTTAATTGGATGTATTGTGACCATCTCAGATGATATTGGGAACAATTACAGTTTGCATGAGACAGTTAGCGGAACTTATATTGCAGATCCGGCATTCCAGGGAGTTGTCGGCAGGTCATATACATTACGTATTGCAACAAACGAATCTCATCAGAATCTAAGCTACCAATCATCCCCTGTGTTAATGAAGCCTGTGCCTCCGATCGACAGCATTTATTATGATAAAATTGTCCTTTCAAGGATGTCTGATGGCTGGCCATCGGGTGAGGGTTGTCAGATCTATTTAAACACTCACGATCCGGAAAACATTTGTAGGTTCTATCGCTGGGAATATGTTGAGACCTGGAAATTCCAAATCCCATATTCGGTTCCAAACAATCAATGTTGGGCATCCAGTAATTCTGACAAAATAAACATTAAAAGTACGTCCACATTCTCTTCGGACAGAATTGAAAAGCATCCGATAAATTATATTACTAACACTACAGACCGGTTGAAAATAAGATACAGCATCCTTGTTAATCAATATTCCCTGAATGAAAATGAATATATTTATTGGGAAAAACTGCAGAACATAGTTGAACAGGTAGGGAGCCTGTATGATATAACTCCCGCTTCAATTCCAAGTAATATACTGTGTATAGAGAAACCAAATGAAAATGTTTTGGGTTATTTCAGTGTCTCAGCGGTCAAATCCAAAAGGATTTTCATAAATGATAATTTTAATGGAATAGCTAATCCCTATTCTTCCTGCGAAGACTTTATAGTTACCGGTTCCAAGCCTATTCCAAATCTCGGGGTGTCTGTCTGGGTACTTATTAGTCACTCGGTGCCACCCCCTCCTTACAGAGTAGTTACCTATTCCAAGGGTTGCTACGACTGCACAGTCAGGGGAACCAAAATTGAACCTGAATTCTGGATTGATGCCAGATAATAAATTGTCGATATGAGGAGTGTTCTGATCTTACTAAGATATGAAAATTCCCTGACTTTCATTAATATTAAAGATCTTCTAATGGTTAATTTACTTAACAAATTTGTAAATTAGAGACTTTGAATTTTAAAGCATGCTTATCATATTAGTTTTCATTTCAGGTACCTGCTGACAGTACTTTACCGGAGGTGGAATCTGGAATTAAATATATACTCTGAAATATTCAATATTGCTATAAAATGTTCAGTTATTCTATTATTTTTGCAACATATTATATCATATCGTGTGTTAATAGTTATAAATTGAAAAACAGTAAGCCGGATTTTAACAGGATTGCTATTAAGGTTGGCAGTAATGTTATTACACAATCAGATGGTTCGCTCAATGACGGGAGAATATTGCGTCTGGTTGAGGATATCGCAATTTTATACAAGCAGGGTATCGAGGTTGTTTTAATCTCTTCAGGAGCTGTTGCTGCAGGCCGTAGCGAGGTAACTCCCTTAAAGAAGACAAACATAGTAGCCGCAAAGCAGATCTGGGCTGCAATAGGTCAGGTCAAACTTATGTCATCATATCAGTTTCTATTCGGCAAATATGGGATTCAGGCAGGCCAGCTTCTGGCTACAAAAGAAAGTTTCAGGGACAGGAGACATTACCTGAACATGAAGAACTGTATCTCAGCAATGCTTGAGAATCGTGTATTACCCATTGTAAATGAGAATGATACTATTTCGATTAATGAACTGATGTTCACTGATAATGATGAATTGTCAGGACTTATTTCATCAATGATGGACTGTAAATCGCTTATAATTCTTACGAATGTTGATGGTGTTTATAATGGAATTCCGGGGAAGAAGGGGACTGAACTAATTACCAGGATAGATAAAGAGTCTGAAGACCTCGATAAATACATCTCCAGCGTGAAATCGGGATTCGGGAGAGGCGGAATGATCACTAAATGTACAATTGCCCGTAAAATTGCTTCTCAGGGTGTTGATGTGTTTATTGCAAATGGAACACGAGACTCCATAATAACCGATATTGTCAGGAGAAAAAATGTACCCTATACTCAATTTATTGCAAGTAGTAAAAGAGAAACAGGGGTGAAAAAATGGCTATCCCATTCGGATACTTTTGCAAAAGGTGCGGTAGTCATTAATACAGGTGCAAAGGAAGCTCTGCTTGATGAAAAGGCAACCAGCCTGCTTATGATCGGGATCACCAGAATTGATGGATTTTTCAGAAACGGTGATATTGTCAGGATTGTTGATGAAGACGGAAACAATATTGGATTAGGTAAATCGCAGTATGACTCAAAAAAAGCTGAGCAGAATATCGGAGAAAAACTCAGCAAACCATTTATTCATTATGATTATATGGTTATAAATGAAAGAAATAAGTCCATTTACCAGGAATAAAGATTAGGTTTCAATTTGTAAATTATCAAATGGATTGTACACCTCTTTTCAGGAACGCAAAAAAAGCCAGCCGGGCATTAACTGTTCTGGACAGGGATATTATTGATAAGATACTTTTATCAGTTGCAGAAACGGCTGTTGATAATACAAAATACATTTTAGAAGAGAATCAAAAGGACCTGGCTATGATGAAGGAATCGGACCCGGGTTATGACCGCTTGGTTTTAACTGCCGAACGAATTGAGAGTATTGCATCAGATATCAGGAATGTAGTTAAGCTGCCAAGTCCACAGGGCAATATTCTTATGAGAAATACAAGACAAAACGGATTAGTAATTTCGAAGATATCAGTTCCTTTTGGGGTAGTCGGAATTATTTATGAAGCGAGGCCAAATGTTACTTTTGATGTATTTTCTCTTTGTCTGAAATCGGGTAATGCATGTATTCTTAAAGGGGGAAGTGATGCAATCAATTCAAATACAGCTATCGTAAAGCTAATCAGGGAAATACTTCAGAAAAATGGAGTTGACCAGGATATCCTGACACTTCTGCCTGCAGGAAGGGAGGAAACTACTCAGTTATTAAATGCAAGGGCATTTGTAGATCTCATTATTCCACGAGGGAGTAGAGAACTTATTGATTATGTACGTGATAATGCCTCAATTCCGGTTATAGAGACAGGAGCTGGTATTTGTCATACCTATTTTGATGAATCCGGAGATAAGGTTAAGGGCCGGCAAATAATTTATAATGCAAAGACACGCAGGGTAAGTGTTTGTAATGCCCTGGACTGTCTGATTATACATGAAAAGCGCTTAGATGATCTTGGTTATCTTGTTGGTCTCTGCGCTGATTCCAGCGTCGTTATTTATGCTGATGAAAGAGCTTATCTGGCATTAACTGGCAAATACCCGTTTGAGTTTCTTCAAAGAGCCAATAGTGAGTCATTTGGCACTGAATTTCTTTCATATAAAATGGCTATAAAAACTGTTAGTTCATTCGATGAGGCAGTAGACCATATTTCTGAGTTCGGATCAAAACACAGTGAAGCAATTATTTCTGAGAACAAAAATATTGTTCAATTGTTCTATAACATAGTAGATGCTTCATCAATTTATGCAAATGCCTCAACAGCATTTACTGATGGATCGGAATTCGGACTTGGAGCGGAAATAGGCATTTCTACGCAAAAACTACATGCACGGGGTCCGATGGCGTTGGAGGCATTGACAACCTATAAATGGATTATTGAGGGCAATGGGCAAATAAGATTATAAACTGTTAATAAATAGTGCTCTATGATATTTGATATTGAAATGATAGAATCTTTCTATAAAAAACTGGATTCACGAATATTGGAAATCAGAAAGAGACTGAATCACCCATTAACATTAAGCGAAAAAATCCTTTTCAGCCATATTTATCCGGAAAATAAAACAAAACCATATAGCAGAGGCGTTGATTACGTAGATTTTATGCCCGACAGGGTTGCAATGCAGGATGCTACGGCACAGATGGCAATATTGCAATTTATGATGGCAGGAAAAGAGACTACATTTGTTCCTGCTTCGGTTCATTGTGACCATCTCATTCTTGCACAATCCGGAGCAGTTGCAGACCTGAAATCAGCCGGAGTAACTAATAAAGAGGTTTATGAATTTCTTAGCTCTGTATGTAACAAATATGGAATAGGATTCTGGAAACCAGGGGCAGGTATAATCCATCAGATAGTTCTTGAGAATTATGCTTTTCCCGGAGGGATGATGATCGGAACGGACTCACATACGCCTAATGCAGGAGGACTGGGAATGATAGCCATCGGTGTTGGTGGCGCTGATGCAGTTGATGTATTGGCAGGAATGGGATGGGAATTAAAATTTCCAAAAATCATTGGAATAAAACTAACAGGTAAACTGAGTGGCTGGTCTTCCGCAAAAGATATTATTTTGAAAATATCCGGTTTGCTTACTGTAAAAGGAGGTACCGGTAATATTATTGAGTATTTCGGTGAAGGTGCTGAATCACTTTCATGTACCGGGAAAGCTACAATTTGTAACATGGGAGCAGAGACCGGAGCTACATGTTCAATCTTCGGCTTCGATAAAGCAATGACAGAGTATCTTATTGCAACAGGTAGAAAAGATGTAGCTGATCTGGCTCTTAAGAATATTGATCACCTTACTGCTGATAAAGATGTATATGCTGATCCTGAAAGATACTATGATAAGTATCTCGAGATTAACCTTTCTGAACTTGAACCTTACATTAATGGCCCCTTTACACCCGATCTGGCAACTCCTATTTCACGTATGAAAGAGGAGGCTGTAAAAAATAGCTGGCCTGTAGATGTGGAAGTCGGACTTATAGGCTCATGCACAAACTCTTCGTATGAAGATATTTCAAGGGCAGCATCGGTTGTAAAAAATGCCTTATCTCAAAAACTGGTTGCCAGAACTGAATTCACGATTACGCCAGGTTCCGAACAAATCAGGTCAATTGCAGAAAGGGATGGTTTCCTTGATCTGTTCAGAAAAATCGGTGGTGAAGTATTTGCAAATGCATGTGGTCCATGTATCGGACAATGGGCGCGTAAAGATGCTGATAATAAAAAAGTTAATACAATTATCCATTCCTTTAACAGGAACTTTTCAAAACGCGCAGATGGAAACCCTAATACCCACACATTTGTCGCTTCCCCAGAGATAGTTACAGCTATAGTACTTTCAGGTAAACTTACCTTCAATCCGATAACTGATACCCTTATAAATTCTGAGGGAAAAGAGGTGATATTAGCAGAACCGACTGGTTTGGAACTTCCACCGGAAGGGTTTGGCAATGTCGAATCAGGATATCAGAAACCAGTTCATGGAAAGAATGTGGAGAAGATAATAATTGCCACCGGTTCAGACAGGCTACAATTTCTTACTCCTTTCAAAGCGTGGGATGGACACGACTTTTTAAGTCTCCCATTGCTGATAAAAGCAAAGGGAAAGTGCACTACCGACCATATATCAATGGCAGGCTTCTGGTTAAAATACCGGGGACATCTCGAAAATATCTCCGGGAATTACATGATTGGCGCTGTGAATTATTTTAATGATCAGACAAATAGCATCTTAAATCAATTAACCGGGTCGTACGACACAGTGCCACATATCGCCAGAGCATACCGTGATTCAGGATCAGGATCTGCAGTAGTAGGTGAAGAAAATTTTGGCGAAGGATCTTCACGCGAACATGCAGCAATGGAACCCAGATTCCTCGGTGTAAAAGTTGTACTGGTTAAATCATTCGCAAGAATTCACGAGACTAATCTTAAAAAGCAGGGTGTATTACCATTAACCTTCCTGAACAAGGATGACTATAACAAGATTAAAGAGGATGACAAAATCGATATAACCGGTCTGGCCAATTTTGCACCGGAGAGCCAGCTGACTGTCACACTGACTCATTCCGATGGGACAAAAGAGAAATTCCAGTCTATCCACTCTTATAATGAATCACAGATTGAATGGTTTAAAGCGGGAAGCGCTTTAAATATTATTAGAAAATCAAAAAATAAAAATGTCTGAAAAAATTAAATTGATTGACGGGAAATTAATCGTACCTGAGAATCCGGTTATCCCTTTTATTGAAGGGGACGGAACCGGCCCCGATATCTGGAAAGCATCAGTCCGCGTATTTGATGCAGCTGTCAGGAAATCTTATAATGGGAAGAGGAAAATAATCTGGAAAGAGGTTCTCGCGGGTGGAAAAGCTTTTAAACAAACCGGAAACTGGATGCCGGAAGAGACATTGTCAAGTTTCAGGGAATACCTTGTTGGAATTAAAGGTCCGCTTACCACACCTGTAGGAGAAGGCATGCGATCATTAAATGTAGCCTTGCGCCAGATTCTCGACCTCTATACCTGCTACAGACCAGTCAGGTATTTTACCGGAGTGCCCAGCCCGGTTAAAAATCCTGAAAAAGTAAATATGCATATATTCAGGGAAAATACTGAGGATATCTATTCGGGTATTGAGTTTATGAATGGAAAACCGGAAACAGAAAAGATAAAAAAATTTCTTATCGACGAAATGGGTGTTAAATCTATCAGGTTCCCAAAAACGTCATCAATCGGAATAAAACCTGTATCGGTAGAAGGAACAGAACGTCTTGTAAGACAGGCAATAAAATATGCAATAAACAAGAAATTGCCTTCAGTGACTATTGTTCATAAGGGGAACATCATGAAGTTTACTGAGGGGTCTTTCATGAAGTGGGGATATGCTTTGGCCGAAAGAGAATTCGGGAAAGATGTTTTTACATGGTCACAGCATAAACAAATATCAGAAAAGCAAGGTTTGAAGGTTGCAGATGAGCTGCTGAAAAATGCTGAATCTGAAGGAAAGGTTATAATCAAAGATGTCATTGCAGATGCATTTCTGCAACAGATACTGACCCGGCCAGAGGAATATTCAGTAATTGCTACATTGAATCTGAACGGTGACTATATCTCTGATGCTCTGGCAGCTATTGTTGGCGGAATAGGGATCGCCCCAGGTGCAAATATCAATTTTGAGAGCGGTCATGCAATATTTGAAGCAACACACGGGACTGCACCGAAATATGCAGATCAGGATAAAGTCAATCCTGGTTCTGTGATTCTTTCAGGAGCCCTGATGTTTGATTATATGGGATGGACCAAAGTTGCTGAAAGTATTTATTCAGGATTGGAGCGTACTATACAAAGTAAGAAGGTCACTTACGATTTTCACAGGTTGATGGAAAATGCGACCCTATTGAAAACCTCCGAATTCGCAGATGCAATAATCTCTAATATAATATCTTAAACATTATAAAATCTTGTTTTTTATGGAAGACAATACTTATTTTGCAAAACTGGAGGAGTCTGTAAGAGCTTCATGTCAGATTGATACTGCCCTCTTTGAAGAATATGAGGTGAAGCGTGGTTTAAGAAACAAAGATGGAACAGGCGTTTTAGTGGGGTTGACAAATATTGGCGATGTTGTAGGATATAAAAAGGAAGATGGAAAGGTGGTTGCTATTCCGGGAAAATTATTGTACAGGGGGATAGATATAGAAGATATAACTAAGGGATTCCAGAAAGAGAATCGTCATGGTTTTGATGAAACTGTATTCCTGTTATTAACCGGACATTTGCCAGGTAAGAAAGAACTTGCTGATTTTTCTGAATATATGGGATCATTAAGAGCCCTTCCTGACGATTTCGTTAAAGATATGATATTATCTATGAAAGGTAAAGATGTCCTTAATATTCTTGCAAGGTCGGTACTTGGACTATACACTCTTGATGAAAACCCGGATAGCATCTCTCTTGATAACATGATTAAACAATCCTTAAATATTATTGCAAAATTTCCGACTATTGTTGCATATTCATATCAGGCGCTCAGGCACCTTTTCAAGGGAAAGACTCTGTCAATCCGTCATCCACAGGCTAACCTGAGCCCGGCTGAAAATTTTCTCTATTTAATTAAAGGTGATTGTAAAGGTTTTACCAAGCTTGAAGCAGATCTGCTCGATCTCATGCTTGTTCTTCACGCGGAACATGGAGGTGGTAATAATTCCACTTTTACTATGAGGGTGACCAGTTCCTCTGAAACCGATATTTATTCTTCTGTAACTTCTGCAATCGGTTCATTAAAAGGACCATTACATGGGGGAGCAAATGTGAGAGTGCTGGAAATGATGGAAGATATGAAAATTCATATAAAAGACTGGACTGATGAGGAAGAAGTAAAACAACATCTTCTAAGAATTCTTAATAAAAAGGCTAATGATTTATCAGGTAAGATATATGGAATAGGGCATGCCGTTTATACTATTTCAGATCCCAGAGCTGCAATTTTAAAGACAAAAGCACGAGAGCTTGCAATTGAAAAAGGTCGTCTTGATGAATTTGAACTTTATGCATTGGTTGAGAGACTCACTCCTGAAGTTTTCAGAGTGTTTAAAGGAGAAAAATCGACTAAAGTGGTATGTATTAATGTTGATTTTTATTCCGGTTTTGTTTATGCTTGTCTTGATATCTCAAAGGAGCTTTACACACCACTTTTTGCAATTGCAAGAGTTTCAGGATGGTGTACGCATCGTATTGAGGAACTGACCTTTTCGGCAAAAAGGATCATCAGGCCTGCATTTAAAAATGTCTATGGCAAACACGAATATATTCCATTAAATGCGAGAGAATAACAAAATGAACGAAACAATTCCCAGGTATGATGTACTTATTGTTGGAGGCGGTGTTGTCGGAACTGCTTTATTCTATACTTTAAGTAAATACACAGACATAAAAAGTATCGGACTAATTGAAAAATATTCCGACTTTGGCCTTGTAAACTCTGCGTCTTATAATAACAGCCAGACTCTTCATTTCGGCGACATAGAGACTAACTACTCTATTGATAAAGCCAGAAGTGTGAAGCAGATGGCAGATATGGTTATGAGGTATATTGAAAATGCAAAACAGGCCGATAACGATCTTAAGTTATTCAGCAAATATTCCAAAATGGTGCTAGCGGTAGGTGCGAGTCAGGTTCAGGAACTGAAAAAGAGATATCCTGCGTTCAGTGAGCTTTATCCAAAATTGAGAATGATAGATAGAGATGAGATCGGGAAAATAGAACCAAGGGTACTTGAGGGAAGAGATCCGGGACAGGAAATACTCGCCCTGGCTACAGAAGATGGCTATTCGGTTGATTATAAAAGACTTTGTCATTCATTTGTAGAGAACGCCCTGAGGAAAAATCCTGCTTTAGATATTCATCTTGATACGAAACTTATAAAGATCTCGAAAAATGAAGATCACTATACTGTTTTAACTGACAAGGGTGAGTTCAGGTCCTCAGTAGTTATGATTGCCGCCGGAGGTCATAGTCTGATGATTGCAAAGTCTCTCGGCTATGGAAAGAACTTAGCCATATTATCAATGGCAGGAAGCTTTTATACAGCTCCAAAAGTGCTTAATGGTAAAGTATATACAATACAGGTACCAAAACTCCCTTTCGCTGCTATTCATGGTGATCCTGAGGTGCATAGCGCGCAAATAACCAGGTTCGGTCCGACAGCAAAACCAATATTCCAACTGGAAAGGCATAATATGTCAACATTCTCAGAGTACTGGAAAACCTTTGGACTGGGATTGAGTCCTATACTTAGCCTTCTTAAAATTATATCTGATAAGGTTCTCTTAAGCTACATTTTTATAAATTTTCTTTATGATTTACCATTTATAGGTAAGCGTCTTTTTATAAGAGAGGTAAGAAAAATAGTACCATTGCTGAAATTAAAAGAACTACAATATGCCAAAGGGATTGGTGGTACACGGCCACAGATAGTAAATAATACCACCAGGAAACTTGAAATGGGTGAGGCAAAACTTTCAGGTGAAAAAATTATTTTTAATATAACTCCTTCACCGGGTGCTTCAACATGTTTGGGAAATGCCTACGCGGATACTTTTAAGATCATTGAGTTTCTGGATAATAAGTATAAATTCAATAAGGAGGCCTTTGAAAAGGACCTGATGTAACAAAGAAAGTTAAAATGATCAGGTCCCTGCATAAACCAACAGGGACAAACCTGCGAGGTAGGCAATGAACATCATAAAAATAAGGGTATTAACTGATTTTGAAGCTCCTTTGAATTCTTTCCATATAAACACACCCCACAATGCGGCAATAAGTGTAGCACCCTGTCCTAATCCATAAGAAATAGCAAATCCGGCTTTTCCTGAAGCAATAATACTCATTGACATTCCTATGTTCCAGATTACTCCTCCCATAACTCCATTAAGGTGGGCCTCAAAACTGCCTTTAGCATAATCTTTAAAAGAGAGAGGATTCCCTTCAAACGGTCGTTTCATTATCAGGTAGTTGAATAGAAAATTGCTGAGAAGGACACCAATTGAAAAAAAGAATATTGCTGTGTAAGGAGTGAGCTTACCTGGTTCCGGCGAATCAAAACTCGTTACCATTGAACTTGCTACGAAACGGTAGAAAAGAGCCATTAGAATACCTGCTGAAATTGAAAGGGTAATTCCTTTTCCCGAAATTTTCTTTAACGACAGGCTATGCTTTTTATAGGCTACAGCATCTATGATTATCGCTACAACAATCAAAGAAACACCACCGAAAAGTAAGCTTGCATTACCTTGCGGTGAATAAACGTAATTGATAATAACTCCCAGAGCCAGAGCGATACCAATCCCAACCGGAAATGCGACTGCCATTCCGGCAATTGCCATAGCGGCTACCAGTAAAATGTTGGATGCGTTAAAAATTACGCCTCCAATCATAGCATTTAGAATATTATGTGTTTCCGCTTGTCTTATGTCCTGAACAAAACCCCGTCCACTATCACCCGTGCTCCCGAGAGTAAAACCGAGTAACAGCGAAAACAGCACAATACCCAGAACATAATCCCAGTAAAACAGTTCAAATCGCCATGATTTACCAGTAAGCTTTTGGGTATTCCCCCACGAACCCCAGCAGATCATTGTTATAATACAGAGAATTATTGCCAGTGTATAACTTTGTGGAATAAACATAGTATATAAGATAAAAGATAAAAGTAAAAAGATAAAAGTAAAAAGTATAAATCAATCAGAGCAATCTGTGGAAATTTTATTTGTTTACCGCTGATCACGCAGATCTTCACAGATAGATCGTAAATGAATTGAGATTTTTATTATGTTACTTTTCAAAAGAAAATCTATATTCTTCATTTTTCTTTGGCGCTGTTTTAAAAATTGTCATGGAGGTAATATAAACCCTCGTTCCTACAGATTCAGGCCGTTTTTCACCCTTTACAATAATTCTGACCTTATGATCCCCTGGCCGAAGATTCAGAACGTGCCAGATACTTACCGTATGTTGCTGATTCGCAAAATTATAGTAAGTATCGATTTTACGATGTAGATTTCCGTCAACATAGATATCTGCTTTACCGCCGTCTTTAAACCAGTTGCCTTCAATTGAAATCCCTGTCCCGGTGAAATCAATAACAATCTCGTCGCCAGCCTTTTCTGCATACATAGACTGTTTCGTGATCTTTTTATCTTTATCTGAAGTTATCTCGAGAGGTTTCCAGTCACCCTTAAATTTCCATCCTGACCCTTCAAAGACCGATACTGTCTTATCAAACACCACATTCGGAAAAGATACCTCTGGAACAGGAGCGAGCGGGGTCTGGGTCATAATCATAATTTTCGAATCATTTATATTTCCGCCATTCCTGAGGATAAGATCATGTGCATATTTGTCGGAACTTACTACGGCAGAATTAAAGGAGTAAGTTGTATTTATAAAAATCGAATCACCCATTGATTTTACACCGCTCTGCATATTTGGCGGTAAACCGCTGAATCCTTTTATTACACCGAGAACTGCCATTGCATTTGAAGGATTGCAGTCAGAATCCTGGCCACAACGGGTGGTTATTTCAAGGGTTTTCATGGGATCGCCTTCCCCATACAATAACCCCATAACTATATATGCTCCATTCAACTTCGCATCAATATTGAAGGTTGAACCAGCACCGCAAATATCTACATCACCCCATTTGGCTTCAAGCTCTTTCCAGGCGACCTTCCAGTCAGAAGGATATTGCTGATGAAGCTTAATTACATCCTTAATGATTTTAAAGTAGTCACTTTCTGCCGGTATAGATCTAAGCGCTTTTTCAATTATCTGAAGAATATCTGAATCAAAAAATGCCTCAGAGTAGAGTGCTGCAACAAATATACCGCCATATACTCCATCTCCATAGTTCATGATATGGCCGATCTTTTCTGCAATTGCTGAGGCTGTATTAGGCATACCCGGACACATGAATCCAATATAGTCTGCTTCAATCTGAAAATCAATATCATCTGCATGGAGATTATATTCCGGACTGCCGGAAGCAGGGACAAATATACTGTCATAGTAGTTCTTTCTGGCCTGCATATTGGCATGCCACAATGGATATCCGGCTTTTGCGAACATCTCCTGGAATTTTTTTGCAGGTGCCTCAAGACCATACTTATCCATTGACATCAGGAACGTAAGCTGAACATATATATCGTCCTGCCACAAACTTCCCTTAATATCAGCGGGCTTCCACATTATTGAATCTCCAAAAATTTTACTCTGTGCTCTGAATTCTGTAGGAGCACCATAGGTAACGCCTATCATCTTACCAGCCCATCCACCTGCTATCTTATCTTTAAGAACCTCAGGCGTTATAGTCCTGAAATCGTTTGTTGAGTTTTTACATGAAGAAATGATCAGTATCAGTGATGATAATAATAGTAGGACATAAGTCTTTTTCATAGGTATAAATTTAATAACTTATTTTTTTGAAATAGGTTGATGCATCATTCTCTCTTCAATAAATATACTCATTTGAGATACAGGCATTTTTTGTTTCACATAAATTTGTTTCCCGGCAGGGTTATTTTCCCAGGTATTACTTCCATCAGGATTAACAATAATTTGCCCTCTGACTGTATCGAAGAAGCCATTTGTCCCATATACCCCAATAAGGACAGCTGTTTCGTCCCAGCTCATTCTACCCTCTTTGTCTTCTGCTGAAAGAGGAATGCTTATCCGGAATACATCTTTTACAGGACTGTTTTGTATATCAGCTTTTATCAGTTTTAAGCCGGTATGAATTTCAGCACCAATCTCGAAGCCGGTAAAAATGATCTCTCCGGGCCAGTTTTCATACACAAATTTTGAGGCCACAGAATCCATGTAGATATTGAACTCCTTCCCTTCAGGAAACTTTCCTGCCATTGAGATTAACCTTTTTACTTTCCTGATTACAAGCTCTTTCCCTGTGAGATGAGAAATATTATCCGGTTTTGACTTAAGAAGATTGTTAAGGTTAGTCAAAAAACCTACTGTAACAATTGTAACACTATTATCCGCTTCATTACTTAGTATTTTTCTGTAAATATCAACAGCATCGGCAACTTCAGCGGTGGATTTTATTGAATGAGGATACTTTTTAACAATTGAATCTGCCCAGTGTTGCGATGATCCAAGATTGACCCCAATAGTTTTTGGTGCACCAACAGGCAACTCACCTCTTCCAAAATAAGTATTGATAACATTTATTGAAGGAGCGACCAAAGCATGTTTATTTGACGAAACCGTTGCCAGTATCTCTGCTTTTCCGCTATCTGCCATAGCATGTAGAAATGCAAGTGCGCCAACATCGTCATAATCAGGGCCTAAATCAGTATCGAAAATGATCTTAACCGCTTTATTATTTTTCCTCGTTGATTCATTGCTACAACTCCAGTATAGCAAAAGGATTATCATTATTAATAAGGAGGCTTGTTTCATGAGATTTTAATTATTTTATTTCATTTCTATAAGGTGCTGAAGCCTGGGCTCCTATTCGAGTCACTGAAATAGATGCAGCTTTGTTAGCAAAAAGAACAGCACCTTTCATGTTTTTTCCCTCTGAAATAGCTACAGCCAAAGCTCCATTGAAAACATCGCCGGCAGCTGTTGTGTCTACAGGACTTACCTTTATTCCGGGGATCAACCCGGTATAATCCACCGATTTAACAAAAGCTCCTTTCTCCCCCAATGTTATAATTACATTTTTCACACCCCGTTCCTGGAATAAAGCTGCTGCCCTTTCTGCTGAAGGAAGATCAATAATTGCAACTCCTGTGATTGTCTCTGCTTCATTCTCATTTGGGGTTATCAGCCAGGTATGTTTAAGCAGATTGTCTGATAATTTGAATGCGGGAGCCGGATTAAGAATCACTTTTATATTATGTTCTGATGCTGTAACTGCCGCATACTCTACAGTGCTTATTGGCACTTCAAGCTGAAGAAGGAGGATCTCAAATTTCCCGGTTTCGAAAATCACCAGAGGAATATCTTCCTTTAACAAGTTCCCATTTGACCCTGGAGCAACAACGATACTGTTTTCACCCGCAGAATCAACTGTTATTAATGCAACTCCCGAAGGGAATTCAATGTCTTTGACGATATACTGAGTATCGATGCCTTCTCGCATAAGTAAGCCAACAGCCTGATTTCCAAATAAATCATTGCCTCTTTTAGTTATAAAAGTGACCTTTGCTCCAAGTCGGGCTGCAGCAACAGCCTGATTCGCACCCTTGCCACCGGGGTTCATCAGAAACGTTCCTCCGAGGATTGTCTCTCCGGGAGCCGGGAGTTTTTCAGTTTTAATCACCATATCAGTGTTTGAACTCCCGATGACCAGAATTTTACTCATTTTTTTCTTTTTATGTCGTTCCCTTTTATTGAAATCCAAGATAGGAATTTCTTTTGAAAAAAAGAGTTCTAAAGTTTTCAGGTGTAACTATCAATTTATCAGGGCTGCCAGAGCAGCGCCTACCAGACTGGATTGTTGAACTTCTGTAAATTTATAAAATCTAAGTCTTTCTTCTTTCAGATAATCTTTCAGGTACACTTCAAAGTATGATCTCAATTTATGCATTTTGTAAAAAGTAGTTCCTTCGATAGTGATCAATATTGGACGTTGTGCTGATTTTCCTTTGTTGGTCTTAAGTATAACAGCTGCCATATTTGCAGCTACGAGTTTTGCTGAACGATCAATCAGGCATTCTATGATTTCAATGCATTTTTCTTCATCGACCTTATCTTTCATAATGTCATACAATGGGCCGCAGCCTGAACCAGGATTGAAGACAAAATTATTTACATCCCCGGATGATAGTTCCTTTAATGACATTATAGCTGAAACTACGGTTCCAGTAAAAACGCCTTCTTTAGCGGCTGATTTTAAAGTCATCAGGCAGAGGCCGCCAAAATACCCTCCGGCAAACATTTTTTCAAATTTGTAATTTCCCGGATTAACTGTAGTATTATCAAATGCGATATCAATATCTGTCTGGGGAACTTTTCCAAATGCTCCTGATTCAATATTGATAATCTGGCTTTTTGCCTTATCAAGGCTTTTGAGTTTCAGAATATTCCTATTGTTTTCAATATAACATGTATTTGTGCCTGTACCGAGGATATAACCGATAAATGAGTCATACTCCCGACCGAAGGAAGCTGATTTGCCGGCAAGAAGAGTTGCAACAGTATCATTTAATAAAACAATTTGTTTCTCTGGCATTCCAAGAGTTTCAAGCAGGTTTTTCCCTATCAGCTCTCCAACTACCTCAGGTGCCTGAACTTCTTTACAAAATTGCAGCAGTTTACCGTCTTTGTCTGGTAGAATTTCAGTGGGATATGAAAAACAAAATCCAATCCTTTCGGAAAGTTCTGCATTTGGTTTAATATAATCTGCTATAGTTTTAAAGAATTCAGCCTTTGATATTTCACCTTCAAGACCTGGCATCTTTGCATTCATCAGGTTGCTAATTTCAAGTTTCCCTGCTACATTAAATTCAACAAGGGCGGCTCTGAAATTAGTTCCTCCAGCATCAACAGCAACTACCGGGACGCCGGTAAGAAATTGATTATCAGCTTCTATATAAGTTGGTATCATCCGGAGTGTGCTTTCTTTTCCCTCCAGTCCTTTTAACATCTCTGAAGTAAACAACTCAACAATAAGATTGATATTTATATCATCGGCTCTCATCTTGTGTTCTTCAAGGAATATCTTATAGTTTTTCATACGACTTGGTTTAATCAGATAATGGAGGTCAAATATAAAAATATACCCCGAAAATATAAGTTTATTTTATAATATTGTACACACTATTTACTTAAGGAATGTCAATTGTCTGGACTAGTAAAGATTTTAGGGAATAATTTTTAGAATATTTGATAATAAGATAATAAGATGACAATCGTTAAAGATCTTGCAAAAATGATCGATCATTCGATCCTTCAACCCACTCATACAGATGAAGATCTGTTAACACAATGTGAGGTTGCACGAAAATTCGATGTAGCTTCAGTTTGTGTTAAACCGTATGCGGTTAAAACGGCTGTCAGCAAACTTACAGGTAGTTCTGTCGCTGTTGGATGTGTAATCGGATTTCCGCATGGGAACAGTTCCACCAAAGTCAAGGTGTTTGAGGCTGAACAAGCTTGTATAGACGGTGCCAAAGAAATCGACATGGTAATTAATATTGGCAAGACTCTTGGCGGAGACTGGGACTATGTGGAGAATGAAATAAAAGCTGTAACAGATATTTGCCACAGGAACGGTGCCATTATTAAGGTAATTTTTGAAACTGACTATGTGACCAAAACGGAGGATAAGATTCGCCTTTGCGAGATTTGCACCAGAGTTGGAGCTGATTTTGTTAAAACATCTACAGGATACGGTTTCGTAAAGCAACCAAATGGCGATTTCAACTATAAGGGCGCCACATTGGCAGATGTGAAACTTATGCGGAAGTATTCAGGACCCGGAGTTCAGGTAAAATGTGCCGGCGGGGTGCGAACTCTTGATGATCTTCTGAAGATGAGAACAGCAGGGGCAACACGCTCAGGTGCAACAGCAACTGAAGCTATCCTTACAGAAGCAATGAAACGTTTTGGAGAAAATATCTTTTAAGATGAAAGGCTAATGTTTTACACTGATCGGTGTAGAATCAGGGAACCATATCTTCTCCGGTAATTCTTTTCTTCCTGTCAGAGTCTTAGAAATCGATCATTGCTTTCATAACACCATCTCTGTAATCTGCAACCAGGTCAAACGCTTCTTTTGTTCTTTCGAATGGGAATCGATGCGTAACCATATTATTAATAGTGATCAATCCGTTTTTCATCATCTCGAGAGCATCTTCTACACAATCTACCTGTCGTCTGATAAACTGAAGTGAGATCTCTTTGCGTCGCGTTGATTCAACATTCATCGACCAGCGATCAAATTCAGGAATTCCGACCACAATAAGTTTTCCTCCGGGTTTGAGGAGCTCAATAGCCTGATCAAATGCTTCCTGCTTGCCGCAGCATTCAAATGCCAGGTCAAGTCCCAAAGGCTCCTTATGCCTGATATTTCCGACAATGTTTTCATTCAGAGCGTTTCCGGCCAGGGCAGCCCCTTCCTTTACTGCGATTTTAATCCGTTCATCAATAATGTCTGTAACATATATTTTACCAGCACCCTGTGCTTTTGAAGCCAGCATCACACTCATACCGATGGGTCCGTATCCGAATATACCTATATTAAGACTTTTAACAACGAGAGATTTTTTTACAGCATAGACTCCAATCGCAAGAGGTTCGGAAATTGAACCATGATCGGGGGTCAGCCTTCCGGTGAGCGGAAAGCAGCTTCTTTCAGGCATAACAACGTATTCCATAAGACAGCCTTCGGCCTGTCCCGGACAACCGAGAAAACGGAGTTGCCGGCAAGTGTGATGTCTGCCAGCAAGGCACTGATCGCATTCCCAGCATGGCATTGCAGGATCAATTGCTATTTGATCACCTGATTTAACTCTTTTTACAGATTTACCAACTTCAACAACAACACCTGCTCCCTCATGTCCTACGGTGAAGGGATATTCTACTTTTTGAGTACCTATCTGACCCTGTGTATAATAATGAATATCTGAGCCACAGATACCCATAACCGACATTCGTATTTTAACGTCAGTGGAGTGCACTAAAACTGGTTCAGGAATATCGCGCATTTCCATCTGTCTGATTCCGGTGAGCATCATTGCTTTCATGTTGTACCGTTTTTATTATTCTAAGCAAATATAAAAATAAGTTAATGCATTTTTTATGTCATTGAAAAACTGTATCGAAAAAGGATTCCGGTAAAATTGTAGATCAGGTGGATGATTAAGCTAAAATTAGTAAATTCACGCCATAACTTATTTTCAACACTTATTTAAGATGAGAAAAATTTACGGAATAGGAGAGACTGTTTTTGATATTATTTTCAAAAATGGGCAGCCGCAAGCAGCAAAAGCTGGTGGAGCAATGCTTAACAGTACTATTTCACTCGGAAGGATTGGTTTGCCGGTTTTCTTTATCAGCGAGTATGCCAGCGACAATGTTGGCAAAATAATCGATAGCTTCCTTTCAGAAAATGGAGTGGGAACAAACTATGTTGATCATTTTACACACGGTAAAACAAAACTAGCACTAGCATTTCTTAATGAAAGAAATGATGCGAATTACACTTTTTACCAGGACTATCCTGAAAAGCGGTTAAACATTGATTTCCCAATGATCAGGAAGGATGATATAATTCTTTGCGGTTCTATATATGCCATTACCAGTGAGATCAGGAAGAAGTTCATGATGCTGACCACCACGGCAAAAGAAAACGGTGCAATTGTGATCTATGATCCGAATTTCAGACCAACACATTCATCTGATCTTGAAATTCTTAAGCCGATGATCATTGAGAATATGCAAACTGCAACACTAATAAGGGGTTCTGATGAAGATTTTAAAAACATATTCGGGGCTAATACTCCAGATGAAGCATTTAATGTTGTCAGAAAATACTGTAATTGTCTGGTTTACACTGCCAACGCTGAAGGAGTTTATGTCAGAACTAACAGTTATGCAGGAAGATTTGCTGTAAAAGCCATAAAACCAGTCAGTACTATTGGAGCAGGCGATAATTTTAATGCTGGAATGATGGCAGCAATCTATAGGAATCAAATAACAATTGATCAGCTCGATAAAATGGGAGAGGAAGTATGGTCAAAAGTTATTTCAATGGGTGTTGATTTTGCTACCAATGTTTGCCTATCCTATGATAATTACATTTCTCTGGAATTAGCTAAAGAATTGAAAAGCAAGTAGGTCATTTAGATTCTTTGGTTTTCTGTGGCCTTCATGGACTTCAGAAAAGTAAAAAATGTTTTATTCAGATCGGTTTAGCATTGGCAAGGAGATATTTCTCTGCTTCCAGTGACCAGATATAATCGTTTTTTAAAACAATTTCGTGAAGTCCGGCATAAAATGAATCCTTTTTTCCCAACTCATCAAGCTTATGGAGAGCCACAAGTGGCATTGATATGTTAGTGTATATCAGCTTTTTACCTCCCGGAATCTGAGGGAGATTCAGTGTAGTATCAACTACCGAATCGAGTCCACCTATATGAGTAATCATAATAGCCGGATTGATCTTTCCATCACCCATTAGTTTTAATGATTCCTTCATATCATCGGTATTACCTCCGGAAGTACCAACTATATGGGTGAATGCATAATGAACATTATAAAAATTAAATTCGGCTTTAAATTCCGGATTAATGGGGCCTGCAAAAAAATTCAGGCATCCATCGAATCCCAAAATTGTATCACCGAGTTCAATCACAGGTTTAACCGGAGCAAAAACAAAAACATCATCAAATCCTTTGTCACCTGTAAGATCACGCAGATATCTGGCTGGATCTTTCATTTTACCGGTATTAATATAGACCAAGTGAACTCCTTTTTTTTCAGCATGTTCCGGAGTGAAAATATTGGAAGCTCTTGTCAGGCGGTTATCATCAATATCAGTAACCACCAGTAAAGCTGGTTTTCTGTCCTGATGCAATATGTAATCAATGGCCCCTAATCCCATCGGGCCAACACTAGCAAGTAAAGCCATATTTCCTCCCTGGCGGATTCCCATATCATGTTTATATGTTCCAGGATGGGTATGGTAACTTGCATGAAATGCACCAATGATACACGACATCGGTTCAGAAAGCGAAGCGGGGAAAAAGGCTTCTCCTTCGTAAGGCAGAAGACAATCAGCCTCCATAACAATGGATGGGATTATTACGTGTGTAGCATCACCTCCGATAAAACGGAAGGAGTAACCAGGCGCATTAAGAGTGCCCATCTGGTTCATGGCAGGTTGAATGGAAAACTTCTGACCGGGTTTGAATTTATATTGCCATTTTTTACCGACTTCCAGGATTATACCGGCAAACTCATGGCCTATAATAGTAGGGTTAATATGAATATCGTCAGGAACTCGCTTATGATCAGCGCCCTGGAGCGCTGCTTTATGCGATGACATACAGATACTGTCGGAAATGACGTGTGCGAGGATCTCATCTTCTTTCAATTCAGGCAATTCAAACTCTTCCAGGCGAAGATCCTTCTTCCCATAGATTCTAACAGCTTTTGTTTTCATATTATCTTAATTTTATTTACCCAAGCATTACCTGTCCACCGGTCACCGGAAGAGCCTGTCCCGTTTCATATTCCTGATCAACGAGGTACAGAAGTGCCTTCATCACGTCTTCCAGTTTACAGCCCCGTTTCATTGGTACCATATCCTCATAATGTTTTCTAACATCTTCAATGCTTTTCGCACCAGGGACTTTTCCCGTATTAAGATACTGGACAAACAATCCCTTGGTTGGATCTGACCAGAGAGGACCTTCATAAAAATTGCCAGGGCAAATTGAGTTAACCTTTATTCTGAATGGAGCAAGTTCCAATGCAAATGATTGTGTGAGACCAATACCTCCGAATTTAGCTCCGGCATAGGCGAAATTACGATTACTTCCCCTAAGTCCTGACTTTGAATTGATCTGGATTATATCAGTAAAGTAACCAGGTTTCTCCTGGTTCTGAACTTTCATAACCTCCGAAGCGTATTTTGCACAATGAAAATATCCATTGTAGTTTACTTCTGTAGTTTTGGAAAATGTTTCAGCATCCATCTCCTCAAGCCCTCCGGCCTTTAGAATTCCGGCATTGCTTATAATAATATCGAGTCCTCCAAACTCTCTTACAGTTGTAATGATGAGTTCTTTAACCGATTCAGCATCAGAAACGTCTGTCCTGACAAAAACCGCCTTATTCTGTCTTTTTCCAGATGATAACAAGTTGACAAATGATTTACCTGTCACTTCATTCAGGTCGGCAATTATAACATTCATATTCAATGCGAATAACGATTCTGCTATTCCTGCTCCAAAGCCCTGGGCACCTCCTGTAACGATAGCAATTTTATTACTCAGTTTGTTTCCTGATCCTGTTGGTTGTGCGATCTTTCTCCTGTAGTTCTCAACTTCCCATTGATCAATGAAAGCCACCTCTTCAGGGTTCAGGAATTTAATTCCTCCACAGAGAGATGCATAGTAGCTAATTTTTATAAGGTCTTCATAGACATCAAGACAAGCTTCAGCATTAGCGAAGGTTTCAGCAATGGCAAAAATTCCCATATCCTTGATTATAACCACTTTTGGCAGATATCCATACTGGCTTATAAAGTGAGGCAACTGATACCTGAAAGAATCCAGGATCTTCACAGCAGTTGATGATTGTTCAATATATAAATATCTTGTTTTACAGTAAACAATAATATCGGGAGTAAGAGGTAATGAGATTTTATGAAACTCCTGCTGATTTTGATAAAATCTGGCAATGAGGGAGTTATTGCGAAATCTTATTACACCGGGTTGTTCCCCTGATAGCAGAATCCGGATAGTTGGAAGAACTTTATGAAGTATTGGATTATATGTTAAAGGTGTAACATCAGAAATTGGCGGTAATTGTTCTTCAATTTTCTGAAATATACCCTCATATAATTTCTTTATCTCTTCTGTTGTGTCAGCACCCACGAAAGAGCCATGATTTTCAAGAAATATTATTTGTGGATCGTGTGAGAATTTCTCACGATAAGAAATTATTTCTGATTCAAGTTTTTTAAAAAGCGTATAGCCTGGATCGGTATAAGGCACAAAAAGAACACTATCTCCAAATAGCTTCTGAGTAAGGTTTTTTGCATTCCTGCTGCAAAGTATTCCGTTAATCAGAGTAGGATGGAGGTGTACTACAAATTTATATTTAATGATCTCATGCAGGGATGTCTCCACTGAGGGTCTCCTGTTTTTCCCAGGATCGAGAATACTTCGGAACAGGTCTTCTTTAACCTGATCTTCTCTTGTGACGGCGCTGTCAGAATAAATGCCAGAGGATATCTTATGAAGCATTTGCCTGCTTAAAGCGACAAGTCCATCTAGGTTCAGATCTGCAAGGGCTTGTCCACTGGCCTTTATCCAAATTGTTTCATCGTCCTTGAATGATGTGTTTCCTCCACCTGCAATCACATATTCCTTATTGCTTCCGTAATATTTCGAAATCTCAATCAGTTCATTTATTTCAGGCTTCATTTTCATACTTGGTTAAGAAATATTCAATAACTAATTGTCCAAGATTTATCAAATCTCTCATTTGTTTAATGCTGTGAGTTCCATCTGGTAATATATACCCTTGTCTGCCGTCGGCTCTCAGATACTGATGAGCAGCTATAACACAAGCCCCTTCCCATGCTATCTTTTTTAACGATTCATCGAGAGGTTTTGAGCCTCTGGCAGTTACCGTCAGGGGCAACATCTCAGGGGTATTATGTTCAGTCCCAAATGTTATAATAAAGCCTTTATTATGAAAAAATTCAACAAAATTTTTCATAATAGTCAAATCGTTTCTTCCGGGAATAAGTTCAATACATTCAATACCAAGATGCTTGAGTGAATTATACAATTTTTCAGGATCAGATTCAAATTCAGTGCATTTCCCTGAAGGATCATCAAGTAGTACCGGATAACAGGGGATTCCTCCGGCCCTGACGATGATTTTAATTATTTTTCTGAGTTCGAGGAAGGAATTTTCATCCTCTTCAACAAAAGCAGCCCCTCCACTTTTCAGGAGATTGGACCTTATTTCATTTTCAAGCGCAGCAGGGTTTGCCAGACCGATTTTTGATTTTTTACCTCCATATAGATTTTCAAGAAAACCAAGTTGTTCCTCTTCTGAATGAGATACTGTGAGAGCAAGCTCTCTTAAGGCCTTTGCCAAGTGACGCTCGCGTACCAGTTCATGAGCATACTCTTTTTTTATTGTCGCATAAGAAAGCTTAAGAGCCGGGCTTTCCTTTTCAATAAGATGGTTCAGTTTTGTAATCATTGCTTTTATCTGAACCTGGCTCTCCCTTTTTATCTTTTTGAGCTGTCTTCGCTGCATCCAGCCAACCTGAAACGGAAAATCCAGACCCTTCCCGCTGAAATAAATTCTGCCCGGATTATTCGGATCATTTATCCTGATCCCTTTTTTCTGCTCTTCTTTCAGAAGCCCTATAAACTCAATATTGAACAGGGGAAATATCTTATTTATCATGCATCCTTCGTGGAAAGCATTATAACCATCAGTTACGTAAAAATCATTTATGCCCAGTACAGCTATGTTTTCTTCGACAGCCATTTTAAAGGCCGAATCGAGAGCAACAAATGCACTGAATGAATAAGGGGTATGAATGTGTCCGTTTGCTTCCCTATACTCCGGATAAGAGATTCCCTTCATCTCTTTTTTTAGTTTTTCATAGTCGGGAAAAATCGTAAGAAAATTCTTTATTCTAGCCACAATATTTTTGTTTTAGGTTTAAGATTTGCTTTGTTCCGAAATTTCACAAAAAGCTGTTATAAACACTTTAGCGTCTTATTCTCAGAGTGTCCTGTATTCCCCATCTTTAAGTAAATCAATTAAATATAAATATAGTTATTTACCTTTCGGTGCTAAAGTTACCACCTTTTCTTGATTCTTCAAGCTCATTCCCTTGTCCAATAACCGATACTCTATGGTACAAAATTGATATAGTGGGCATTATGCACAATAAATTTTCTATTTACGGAACAATTATGATAGAACAGCGATCCAGGATAAAAACTTGCGGATTGTCGGATAAATTTTTATTTTAGCAAAGTAAATATTGAAAGGTGAAAATTATGATTCAATGAACTCTAAACTATAATCTTTAATAGCCTTAAGAAATGAAAAAGTACTCAATATTAATTTATGTTGCATTATTTGCATGCATTCCTTTTTTAACAAATGCACAGACCTGGGCTCCTAAAAAAGCTGTGATGATGTCACAATGGGCTAGTAAAGTTAGTCCAACGAATGCTCTTCCGGAATATCCAAGACCTCAGATGGTCAGAAAAGATTGGGTCAATTTGAATGGGGTATGGCAGTTTCAGAGCGGAAAACTGGAAGATAATGCTCCTTTCGGCAAGGATTTGTCGGGAGTTATTCTTGTTCCCTATCCTGTTGAGGCGCCTCTTTCGGGTGTCATGCAACATTTTGATAGGGTATGGTACCGCCGTACGTTTACTGTATCTCCATCGTGGAAAAACAAACAGGTCATGCTGAACTTCGGTGCTGTAGATTGGGAATCCGAAGTGTACATTAATGGAAAAAGCGTTGGAGTTCATAAAGGCGGCTATGATGGCTTTAGTTACGATATTACTCCTTTCCTGAATGCCACGGGCAGCCAGGAGGTTATTGTCAGGGTTTATGATCCTACAGATCTTTTTGGTGCGCCAAGAGGTAAACAAACAATTGCAGACCAACGATATGGCATAATGTATACTCCTACCACAGGGATTTGGAGAACCGTCTGGCTCGAGCCGGTCGAAAAAGCAAGTATAAGCAATCTTAAGCTGATACCGGATGTTGACGGCAAGCGTTTAAAAATTACTGTAAGCACTCTATCAGCTGAAAGTGGCGTTACTGTCTCTGCAACTGCAAAAGATGGTTCCAAAACTGTTGGAACAATTAGCGGAGCTGTTGGTGCCGAGTTGTATATTCCTATTGCGAATGCAAAACTCTGGTCTCCTGACAGTCCTTTCCTGTACGATCTTACTGTTACACTTAAGAAAGATGGTAAAACTCTGGATAATGTAAGCAGTTATTTTGGAATGAGAAAAGTTTCCCTTGGTATGGAAGGTGGGTTTAATAAAATATTTTTAAATGATAAATTCCTTTTCCAGATAGGTCCATTGGATCAGGGATTCTGGCCTGATGGAATTTATACCGCCCCAACTGATGAAGCTCTTAAATTTGACATAGCACAAATGAAGGCCCATGGGTTTAACTTCATCAGGAAGCACATTAAAGTAGAGCCTGACAGATGGTACTACTGGTGTGATAAACTTGGGATTATGGTTTGGCAGGATATGCCATCTGCTAATTCTTACACGAGCAGAGGTTTTACACGACCCCCAATTGATACTTTGGCATACAAACTTGAATTTACCCGAATGATCCAGTCACATTGGAGCTTTCCTTCAATTATTATGTGGGTTGTATTTAACGAATCACAGGGACAGCATAATACGCCTGAGCTGGTAAAATTGGCTAAAGAACTTGATCAGTCACGTCTGGTAAACCAGGCAAGTGGAGGTACCAACGTAGGTGTTGGCGACCTGTTAGATGTTCATAGTTATCCTGAGCCATCTGCTCCGGTTCCTACTGTTCCAAATCAGGCATTGGTGTGCGGAGAATTTGGGGGCCTTACATACCGGTATCCTGGCCATGAATATGATGCTCCTCATTCACATGGTTATCTGGATATTAAAACCATTGATGGATTGGTAAACACCTATAGCGTTCTCGTTACAGAATTAATAAGCATGAAAAATGAAAAGGGTTTAAGTGCAGCAGTATATACCGAAACCTCTGATGTAGAGACTGAAGTTAATGGCTGGCTGACCTATGATCGGTTACTGAAGGTTGATCCCGCAAAATTAAAAGCCATTAACGATAAGCTTACCGGTAACGCAACTGTTTCTCTTGTTGATGTTCTTCCTGTGGCACAGAAATGGAAATATACAACCGTAAGACCAGCCGCAGAATGGAATACGATGAACTTTAATGATTCAACGTGGTTGACGGGTCAGGCAATGTTTGGCACAGCAGCTCCAAATGCAAAAGTCAACACAAACTGGGCTTCTCCGGAAGTATGGATACGCCAGGTATTTAATCCGGGAACTCTTACAGCTGAGGACCTTAACAACCTGGTTTTATATGCAAGTCACACTAATGGCATTGATGTATTCGTAAATGGTATTCTTGCCGGAAGCCGGAACCAGAGAAATACTACAGGAGATTATTCAATAATGCTATTTAACGGCGATGTAAGCAAAACTTTAAAGTCAAACGAGAATAATATTATTGCAGTACGCTTTTATTACAGAAGGCAAGGTAACAGGCCAGGTGGTCAGCAAGCTAATCCTGCTGTTGTCCCTCCTCCTGCTAATCAGTTTTTTGATATTGGAATCTCAAAGGCAGTAATTAAGTAAGTTGCTTTAAGCGACTTCTGAAGACTGTGATATTATTTCAATAATTCGGTAAACTTTTAAAAAGGTAAGAAGTTAGTCATTACTACCATCAAATAATAAATTGTTTCATTTGGTTTTAGATATTATTCAGGAAATCATTTATTTAAAGAAACTTACCTAATACCGTGCACGTTGGTACATATCGACAAAAAATACATGAGATGACTGAAATGGAAATGGCTAATATGGGCCAGTATGCTCATGGCAATCAGCCTATTCAGCATATGTTATACTTGTACGATTATGCAGGTGCCCCCTGGAAAACCCAGAAGTGGGCACGTACAGTTATGGAAAAGCTATACAATTCAACCGAAAATGGTTATCCTGGCGATGAAGACCAGGGACAGACTTCCTCATGGTATGTACTAAGTGCATTAGGTTTTTATAGTGTTTGTCCCGGAACTGATGAGTACGCTATGGGAAGCCCGGTATTTAAGAAGGCAACATTAACTCTTGAAAATGGTAAGAAGTTTGTAATTGAGGCAGAAAACAATTCAAAGGAAAACGTTTATATTCAATCTGCCAATTTGAATGGAGTGTCTTACACACAAAATTTCATAAGATATGGAGATATTGTGAATGGAGGAGGTATCAAATTTGTAATGGGCGACAAGGCCAATACAACACGTGGAACAAAAGAAGTTGATTTTCCTTTTTCAGTTTCTAAAATAAATAAATGAATTATAAAACCCACGACATGTTATCAGATGTTTAAAAAACAGACTATCAGGTATTGTATATCAATCAACTTTTTACCAATTAAGCACCTCTTCCGGAACCTTCAGCAACGACTCACATATCCAGTCTGCTTCATAAAGAGCTGAGGCATCAAAAGATGTTTCAACAGCCAGGCATCTGCATCCGGCTGCTTTACCGGCTTTTATACCACTTACAGCGTCTTCTACCACGAGGCATTCCCACGGATTGAGACCAATATTTTGGGCTGCTTTAATGTAAATATCCGGAAATGGTTTTTTATTCAAAACATCAAGTCCGGTAATGATCGAATTAAATGTATCCCATGATAATCCAATCTCTTTCAGATTAACTTCCATCTTCACTCTGTCGGCACTGGTAACAAGGGCCAGCTTTAGCCCTCTTTTACGACATTCTGCTATGAACTCATGAGTGCCCGGAAGAGGTGATAATTTGTCCCTGACTATTGTTTCGTATATTTCGTATGTTCTGGCTTTTACCTTTTCAATATCAACCTTTACCCCATGCTTTTCAGCTACTCCACCAATATACCTGTTCTCACCCATTCCTACGAAAGGGATAAAATCTTCAGGTAGTACCTTCATACCAAGTTCTTCGAACATTCTTATTGCAGCTTTGCATATGTAGGGTTCAGAATCTACAAGTACGCCATCCATATCAAAGAGCACTCCTTTTATCATCGGAACAGTTTTTCTATTTCCAGGATCCTGGATTTACTGAGAGGGCTTTCCTTTTTGGTCATTTCAGCAATAAGCGTCATTGTAATGTTCTTGAGATAAATTAACTTACCAAGTCTATTATACCATTAAGAATATATCGGGGACGGTATGGGAACTGATCAATACCATTCCTGTCTGTGATGCCGCTTAAGACGAGCAGGGTATCAATTTCTGATTCGAGGCCGCACCTTACATCCGTATCCATCCTGTCGCCAATCACTATAGCTTCTTCTCTCTTTACCCCAAGCCGTTTAAGAGCGCTACGCATCATAAGAGGGTTTGGTTTTCCGACAAAATAGGCTTTTTTCCCTGCAGCAATTTCAATTGGTGCAATAAGTGCTTTTGTTGATGGAGTGATACCTACTTCGACTGGCCCGCTTATGTCGGGATTGGTGCCGATCAGTTTTGCTCCTCTGATAACGAGATTTACAGCCAGTTCAACTTTTTCAAAATTATAGCTGTGTGTGTCACCAACAACCACATAGTCGGGATTTACATTATTTACACTATATCCGACACTATATAAAGCGTGAATGAGTCCAGCATCACCTATAATATATGCGCTCCCATTGGGTTTCTGATTTGAAAGGAAGCTGGCAGTAGCAAGCGCACTCGTATAAAAATGTTCTTCACCGACGTTAATCCCCAGTCTCTTCATCTTTTCGTGGAGCTCTTTTGGCGTTCTTTCACTTGAGTTAGTAAGGAATAAGTATTTTTTCCCGGATTCTTCCAGCCATGCTAAAAAATCAGTTACCCCGGGGAGGAGTTTATTCCCATGGTAAATAACACCATCCATATCTATAATGAATCCTTCTTTACCTTTTATATTCTCCAAAACGTTTTCCATATTTTGTTTATTAACAAGCAAAGATACCTATGATTTCTTAATTTTTTTATAACTGACTCTGCTTCTTATCTTCCCTCTTGTATAATAGATGTAATAATGTTGGCAGGATGATAAGTAGAAGCGGAAGTGCTATAATGAAACCACCTATCACAGCAATTGCAAGCGGTTGATGCATTTGTGCTCCGGTACCTACCCCGACTGCCAGTGGCATCAAGGCAATTATCGCTCCTAGTGCTGTCATAAGCTTAGGCCTTAAACGAGTTGAAATTGCGTATACCAGAGATTCATCAATTGTTCCTTTTTCACGGTTCGTTGTGAACTGCTGGAATGTAAATATTGCATTCTCCCCTATTATTCCTACAATCATAATCAATCCTGTATAGCTGCCAACATTTAAAGGGGTATTTGTGATGTAAAGGGCTATCAGACTTCCAGAGATTCCAAGAACAGCGATGAACAGAATTGAACAGGCCGCTCTGAAATCTTTGAAAAGGAAGAGCATTAGTGCAAATACCAGCAGGCTTGACAATATAAGTATCATCAGAAGTTCTTTGAACGATTTCTGCTGATCGGCATATTCTCCACCATATTCAATATTATAACCCTGGGGTAGAAATATTCCGGAATCAATTGTCTTTTGAATTTCCTTCATTGCTGTGCCCAGATCCTTGTTATTCAACCTGGCTGTCACAATAGAAACAGATTTCAGATTATCCCTGTTAATTTCAGCTACTCCTTCTTTTAATCCAATCGTTGAGAGTGTAGCAACCGGTTTAAGTTTTCCATCGGGGAGAAATATAAACTGATTTTTGATATTTTCAAGACTGTTCTTAGAACTATTCGGATATATCATCCTTATCGCAGTCATCTGCTCTTTCTCAAGGATACTTCCGATTATATTACCCTCAACCAAAGTTTGCATCTGAAACTGGAATGAGGCAGGAGAAATTTTGAACTGAGCAAGTTTTTGCTGATCAGGTACAACCTCTATTGAAGGGCCTGCAATTATAATACCATCAAAAACATCTTCGACACCTTTAATTTTTTCGATCTCACCTGCGACCTGTTTAGCCAATTCATTAAGGGTTTTTTGATCACTTCCAAAAATCTTTATTTCAATTGGTTGGACTGATGCCATCAAATCGCCAAGAATATCACCGATCACTTGCCCGAAATCAATCTGAAGTGCAGGTTGAGTTGCTTCGATCTTTTTCCTGATATCATCAATAACCTCATTTGTACTTCTTTTCCTGTTATCTTTTAACTGTATCAGGTAATCGCCATCGTTAGGTTCAGTTATAAAAAATCCCATCTGAGCGCCAGTTCTTCTTGAATATGTTGCGACCTCAGGTATCTTTATAATTATTTTCTCAACCTCAACAAGAATCCTGTTAGTCTCTTCCAGTGATGTTCCCGGAGGAGCTTTGTAGTCGAGGACAATTGAGCCTTCATCCATTTCAGGAAGAAAACCTGTTTCAAGCCGGGGAAGGATATAAATAATTGATAATAACAGACAAAGAATGAAAAGAACACTTAATATAGGTCTGCGAAGAAAAAAGCTTACCCAGTTCCTTGTTTTGATAGTCCTGATATCAGTTTTTTTCTTCTCGGGGAAGAGCGATCTGATATTTGAAAACCATATATAAATAACCGGTAGCCCTATCCATGTAACAAAGAAGGAACAAACCAGGGTTATAATCATTGTATTTGTAAGAACATTGAAATAGGCACCTGCGACTCCTCCGAGTAACATAAAAGGAACAAATATCACGATGGTGCTGATAGATGATCCGACCATTGATGGCATCAGATATTTTACTGCCTGATGAACAAGCTGATTGGATGGTTTTTCAGGGAATTCTTCGTGTGTCCTGTGAATCTGTTCAACAACCACAACTGCATCGTCAATAATTAAACCTATGGCAGCAGCTATTGCTCCAAAAGTCATTATATTAAGAGTATAGCCAATGCAATACAAAACTATAATGGTAAGTAAAAGCGTTACCGGAATAGTGACAAGAACTGTTGCACTTGCCCTGAAGGACCTTAGAAACATAACTGCAACAAGAATTGCAAGCAGTAATCCAAGCCACAGACTGTCGTTTACACTCTTTATGGCTTTATTGACAAAATCGGCCTGGTCGTAATATAATGAGACATGAACATCTGATGGAAGAATTTTTTCAAGTT
>JADGPT010000053.1 GCA_017882345.1 Bacteroidales bacterium | reverse complement strand
TCTGCAGGAATGAAAGTTATCGAAAGTAAAAGAATGCCTAAAGCAATCGGATTTGCCACTCTTGGATATGGTAATCCTCCCGGAAGTAACTTCTTTAAAAATGAGTTTGCTCCCTATTATGTAGTGGGGGCCAGTATAAAATGGAATATATTCGACTGGAACAAAACCAGGAATGAGAAACAAATAATCACATTTCAACAAAGTATCATCATAAACAGAAAGAATGATCTGACTGATAACCTTAAGAGACTTCTCGAGTCAAAAAACAGTGAAATGTTAAGCCTTAAAGCTCTGATTGATACTGATTCTGAACTTATTACTCTGAGGAAAAGGATAACTGCCTCAGCTGAATCGCAATATCAGAACGGTACTATCACTGCAACTGATTATCTGAATGAACTTAATTCAGAACGACAGGCTCTGATAAATTATGAGATACATAAAATAAATCTTTCGCTGGCTAGGATTGAATATCTGAATATCAGTGGACAGGAAATAGAGTAAATTAATAAACTTCACATTATACCAACATGAAAACCAGATCATTAATAATAATTGCTGCCGTTCTATTCGTCGGTTGCAAAAACAAAGCCGAAAAAGCTGACGCATTCGGGAATTTTGAGGCAACAGAGGTTATTATATCCGCTGAGACAAACGGGCGAATCCTCCAGTTTGATCCCGGAGAGGGTGTTAAGGTTGATAAAGGTACAATAATAGCCCTTATTGATACAACTGTTCTTAATCTACAGAAAGCCGAATTAGCCGCTGGTATGAAAAGCGTTATTACCCGCCTCTCTTCAATCAATGCCCAGAATGATATCCTTAATCAGCAGATTGAGAACCTGAATGTAAATATCACAAGGATCGGAAAGATGCTCAGGGAAGATGCTGCAACACAAAAGCAATACGATGATCTGACCGGACAGGTCGCGGTTCTTCAAAAGCAGATCATTGCAAATAACACTCAGAAAACGTCTGTCGCCGCGGATCTTTCTATATATAATTCCAAGGAAGCGACTGTGAATGAACAGATTAAAAGATGTACCGTAAAAAGTCCTCTTAAAGGGACTGTAATTGAAAAGTACTCGGAAGCAGGAGAGATTACAGCTGCAGGAAAACCACTTGTTAAAATAGCAGATCTTTCAACTATTAAATTAAAGGTTTTTGTAAGCGGAGCACAAATCGGAAAAATAAAAACAGGACAGACATGTATTGTAAGGATTGATAACGGGGAAAAGAGATTCAGTTCATTCACAGGAACTATCAGTTACATCGCAGAAAAGGCAGAATTTACTCCCAAGATCATTCAGACAAAAGAGGAACGTGTAGTATTAGTATATGCTGTGAATATTGATGTAATAAATGATGGCGCTCTTAAATCAGGGATGCCCGGGGAAGTGCTTTTTACAACAGAAAAATAATTATCAGATGCTAAAAGCAGTCGAATCATCAGGTATTTCAAAAAAATTCGGACCAACTATAGCCCTGGATAATATATCATTTTCCGTAAATGAATCTGAAATATTTGGTTTTATCGGTCCTGATGGGGCCGGGAAAACAACACTATTCAGGATTATTACCACTCTCCTGTTGCCAGATGAAGGGGAAATGAGTGTCCTGGGCATGGATAGTACAACTGATTATAAAGAACTTCGGAAAAACATAGGCTATATGCCCGGAAGGTTCAGCCTTTACCAGGATCTCTCAGTCGAAGAAAATCTGAATTTCTTTGCCACTGTTTTCGGAACTACTGTTGAGGAAAATTATGAACTTATTTCTGATATCTACTCACATATTGAACCCTTTAAAAAGCGACTTGCAGGTAAACTTTCAGGAGGGATGAAACAGAAGCTGGCACTTTCATGTGCCTTAATTCATAAACCCAGACTTCTAATTTTGGATGAACCTACTACAGGGGTCGATGCCGTTTCAAGATCAGAGTTCTGGGATATGCTGGGGAAATTGAGAAAATACAATATTACTATCATTGTATCTACACCCTACATGGATGAAGCTATCCGATGTGACAGAGTGGCGCTGATACAGAATGGGGAAATACTCTCAATCGATACTCCTCAAAACATCAAAGCAGGCTTCAGCAGAAAACTTTTTACTGTAAAGTCAGCCGAAAAATACAAGTTGATTAAAACACTCAGAAAAAATCCGGAAATTCTTACAGCTTATCCGTTTGGCGACTCTATACATGTGACATTAAATAACAACACACTGGATAATTCCCTTTATGAGTACCTGGTCAGAGAAGGTATCGGTGATGCAGTTATTATGGAAGCTGAAGCAGGAATTGAAGACAGGTTCCTCGAACTGATGGAAAAAGATAATGGTATAACTAATAAAGCATGAACAATACAGTAATATCTGTACATAATCTGGTAAAAAAGTTCGGAAGCTTCACTGCCAATGATAATCTCAGCTTTGAGGTTTATGCAGGTGAGATTTTTGGATTTCTCGGGGCTAATGGTGCAGGGAAAACGACAACTATACGGATTCTGTCAGGGCTCTCAATACCTACATCAGGAGAGGTTAATGTTGCAGGATTTGACGCCTACAGCCAAACCGAACAGATTAAAAAGAATATAGGGTATATGTGCCAGAAATTTTCACTTTATGAAGACCTGACAGTAAAAGAAAACATTATCCTCTATGGCGGGATTTATGGTATGAGCAAATCTCTGATAAGAGAAAGACTTATCGAACTCCTCGCTAAGTTGCGCTTTCAGGAATACGAGAACAGGATGATTTCTGACCTTCCGCCTGGACTCAGACAAAAGCTTGCTTTCTCAGTTGCGGTCTTGCACGAACCAAAAATCGTATTCCTTGATGAGCCGACGGGAGGCGTTGATCCTATTACCAGAAGACAGTTCTGGGAGTCAATATATGAAACAGCTTCAAGAGGAATTACCGTATTCGTTACAACACATTATATGGATGAGGCAGAATACTGCGACCGGATTTCAATAATGAACGATGGAAAAATTGTGGCATTGGATACTCCGGAACGTCTTAAAAAACAATACAATGCAACATCAGTTGAAGAGGTTTTTATTAAAATAGCGAGACCCGATACCTGAGAATAATTTTCATAAGATGAAAGTATTAGTACTTTTTTATTAAACATATACATGAAACGATTCCTCGGATTTGTAAAAAAAGAATTCCTGCATATTTTCAGGGATTACCGGACCCTCTTTATACTTTTTGGCATTCCGGTTGCACAGATTCTTATCTTTGGATTTGCAGTAAGTAATGATATCAGAAATGCAGGGGTTGCCATTCTCGATTTATCGCACGATGAAATAACGCTGAAACTAACTGACAAAATTATCTCCTCAGGATTTTTTAAAAAGACTGAAACCCTACTCAATTATAAAGATATAGACAGGGTCTTTAAAAAGGGGAAAACCAAAGCAGTAATAATTTTTGAAAATGATTTCGGCAAGAAACTGATTAGTGAAGGCAAGGCATCCCTCAGTATAATTGCCGATGGGTCAGAACCAAACACAGCTACTCTTGTTACAAATTATACTACAGCAATAGTGAATGATTTTACCACGGAGCTTGCAGGACCGGTATTAAATAATTCCATAAGGATCAGCCCTGATGTAAAAATGTTCTATAACCCGAATCTTAAAAGCCATTTTATGTTTGTCCCGGGAGTTGTAACTCTGATCCTGATTCTGATTAGTGCCCTTATGACCTCTGTCACAATAACGCGTGAAAAAGAGTTCGGAACGATGGAAGTCTTATTGGTCTCTCCTCTTCGTCCGATCCAGATAATTCTTGGAAAGGTGATGCCCTATTTTATACTCTCATTCATAAATGTACTTCTAATACTGGCCTTGTCATGGCTCGTATTCGATCTTCCTGTCAAAGGGAGCCTTATACTTCTTCTTGCCGAATGTATGCTATATATATTAATGAGTTTATCTCTCGGTATTCTCATCTCAACGGTATCAGGCAACATGCAACAAGCGATCTTTATTTCCCTGATAGGACTGATGTTACCGACTGTTCTGCTTTCAGGATTTATTTTCCCGATTGAAAACATGCCAAAGATTTATGATTATGTAAGTTCAATATTACCTCCAAGATATTTTATTGTAATAATTAAGAACATAATGATTAAGGGAACCGGTTTGATGTATATATGGAAAGAAACTCTTATCCTGATTATCATGACTCTTGTATTTATAGGGCTTAGTGTCAGGAAGTTTAAAATAAGACTCGAATAAAATTACCGCATACCGCATACCGTAATATAAAAGACAAAAGTCATAAAATGAGGACAATATTTTACCTGATAAGAAAAGAATTTATTCAGATATTCAGGAATAAATTTATTTCAAAAGCAATATTTGCAGTTCCGATTGTGCAGATGCTGATACTTGTCCCTGCTGTAACATTCGAGTTAAAGAATGTAAAGCTTGCTATTATCGATAAAGATATGACGTCAGAATCAAGAGGGTTAATAAACATGCTGGCCGGTTCTACTTTTTTCAAGGTCTCCTTTTCAACCTTTTCAGAAGAGGAGGCAAATAATCTGCTTCACCGGAACAAATGCAGTATGATACTTCAGATACCATCGGGTTTCGGAAAAGATATCGGCAACGGAAAACAAGGTAAACTTCTTGCCACCATAGATGCGGTAAATGCCTCATCTGCAGAGCTCACATGGGCTTATTTCAACGGAGTTGTACGCGATTACAATATGGATCTTATTAAAAAAAACATAACATCCGGCTCATTTTTTCCTTTGCCCAGGATAGAAATCACAAACAGGTATTGGTACAATGAATTGTTAAATTACAAATACTATATGCTTCCGGGGATACTAGTCATCCTTGTTACCGCAATCGGGTTCCTTCTTGCCGGCTTAAATATGGTAAGAGAAAAAGAGATCGGGACAATTGAGCAGATCAATGTAACCCCCGTCAGAAAATATCATTTCATTATTGCAAAAATGGTACCCTTTCTGTTAATCGGATTAACAGACCTTGCACTTGGACTGGTTATCGGGAAAGTAGCATTTAACATTCCTTTTGAAGGAAGTGTTTTATTAATGTTCTTTGGCAGTTCAATTTTTCTTATTGCAGTCCTGGGCTTAGCCTTGTTTATTTCGACCTACTCAGGAACTCAGCAGCAATACATGTTTGTTGCATTTTTTTGCATGATTATTTTCATCCTTATGAGCGGTATTTTTACACCTTATGAGAGTATGCCAATGTGGGCCCAGGACTTCAATCTGATCAACCCTGTTGCCTATCTTATGAGGATAAACAGGATGATCATGCTTAAAGGATCAACAATATCTGATATCAGCCGGGAACTTTATTCTCTGGTTGTACTTGCAATTCTTTTTACGACTCTGGCAGTAAGAAGGTATCGCAAAACGGTATAATAATCTGATAGACTATTTAAAAGAGACGACTGCTTCAACAGGCCAATGATCTGAGATAAAGATCCCATGTTCCTTTTTAATAACTGTTTTGTAATCCAGTACTTTCATTCCATTTCTTACGAAAATATAGTCTATTCTTGCTGTTTTTGTTTTGTCAGAAAACCCATTGAAAGTATAAACCGGGCCTAAGGGTCTCTTTTCAGTTATAACATAAGCATCTTTTAAAAGAGGAACACTTTCATCTGGTCCTGTTAAGATTGAATAACCTGTGCTGGTAGGAGGCATATTAAAATCACCGGAAATTATGAATGGGGATCCCTCAGTTATCTTATTAACTTCCTTAAGAAGTATTCTCGAACTCATCAGCCTTGCTGAATCCGAATCATGTGCAAAATGTGTATTGAAAAAGAAAAAATGTTTATGACTATTCTTATTTACAAGTTCCATCCATGTTACAATTCGTGGTAAAGAAGCGCCCCATCCCATCGAACCGGCAACCTCAGGAGAATCGGAGAGCCAGAAAGTGATGTTTCTGACCATATCAAACTTTTCTTTTCTGAAAAAAACCGGGTTCATCTCCCCTTCTCTGGCGCCGTCGTTACGACCTACCCCAACTGAGGAATAATCAATAAGAACTGAATCGAGAACCTGATACTGATGCCACAATACTTCCTGCATGCCAAGTATATCGGGTTTTTCGTTTATTATAAAATTACACATTTGTGTTGCTCTTTTTGGCCAGGCATTGATACTATCCTCCGGATTATCATATCTTACATTCAATGTCATTACTTTAATATCATTCTCTACAGGTCTATGTGAACAGCCAGAGAAAACAATTAATAAAATGACAGTTAAACAGATAAGCAGATTTTTCATTTTCACAGATTTTTTATCAAAGATAATCATCTGAAGTTTAATTACCTTATAGTTATCGTTTAGCTTCACTGAGTCTGTTCTGAATAGTTATGTACCAATTATTTATATATTTGTAAAAATGTTTAAGGAAGGGATACACAACGCTTTTTGTAAACTTGTATCCCCGTCAAATGTTAGCTGTATCTACTATAATATTTTGATTAATGCCTGATGTTATAAAGCTTTTACCCGACTCAGTAGCTAACCAGATAGCTGCAGGAGAAGTAATACAAAGGCCGGCCTCGGTAGTAAAGGAGCTGATTGAAAACTCTGTCGATGCAGGAGGAAAGAACATCAGGGTAATAATAAAAGACTCGGGTAAAACATTAATTCAGGTAATTGACGATGGATCGGGAATGTCGGAAACAGATGCCAGGTTATCGTTTGAAAGACACGCCACTTCAAAGATTACATCAGCACAGGATCTCTTTGCTATTACAACTAAAGGGTTCAGAGGCGAAGCGCTTGCCTCTATTGCCGGTGTTGCAATGGTTGAGCTTAAGACGCGACGGGAAGAAAATGAAACAGGAATACTGGTAGTAGTAAACGGATCAAAGGTAGTAACCCAGGAACCATGCAGTTGTCCTGTTGGTTCAAGTTTTTCAGTTAAAAATCTTTTTTTCAATATACCGGCACGTCGGAAATTCCTTAAATCAGATAACACTGAAATCAGACATATTGTCAATGAATTTCAGAAGATCGTAATTGCCCATCCCGACATAAGATTCTCTCTTCATCACAACGACACCGAGATATACAACCTTGTAGCTTCCAATTTGAGACAAAGAATAATCGGTGTTTTCGGAAAACAGATAAACCAGGACCTGATTACCATCGAGACAGAAACAAGTCTGATAAACATAAAAGGATTTATCGGAAAACCCGAGAATGCAAGACGGACATACGGTGAACAATTCTTTTTTGTGAACAACCGTTTTATGAAACATCCGTACTTCCATAAAGCAGTTGTTGAGGCTTATCAGAATATCCTTCCTGTTGAAGCAATCCCTTCTTACTTCATTTTCATGGAGGCTGATCCGGCATCCATTGACATAAATATCCATCCTACTAAAACTGAGATAAAATTTGAAGACGAAAGATCAATATGGCAGATCTTAATGGCATCTGTAAGGGAGGCTCTTGGCCGGTTTAATATAGTTCCTTCACTCGATTTCGAAAATGAAGCTCTTATTGAAATCCCGGTAATGAGGTCATCGAACATTATACCCGAACAGCCAAGGATTGAGATCAATACACAATTTAATCCGTTCAACGGAGAAGCGAGAAGTAATGAAAGGTCGGGATTCGTTGAACGGTTTGAGAAGGAGAATACTGCAAACTGGGAAAAGCTTTATACAGCACTTGAAAAAGAGAATGATAATCCTGAACAATTCGAAAAGATAAGGGAATCGCAAAGAAAGTTCTTCCAGGTAAAAAACAAATATATTGTATGCCCTGTTAAATCGGGCCTTATGCTGATTGACCAGAAGAGAGCTCATGAAAGAGTCCTCTATGAAAGATTTCTCGAATGTCTGAGCAATAACAGGGCTATAAGCCAGGTAGATATGTTCCCCGTTACAGCAGAATTAAACCCTTCCGATTATATTATTCTGAAAGAAATCGAAGGAGAACTGGGATTACTGGGGTTTAGTTTCCAGCATCCGGGCAAAAATAAAATCACAATCAACGGCAGGCCTTCAGACAGTAATTTCTCTGATCCTCTCCAAATGCTGGAGATTTTACTTGAGGATTATAAAAATACACAGTCAGATCCTTCGACAGGTGCAAAAGAGAAAGTGGCAGCCGGAATGGCTGGTGCAACAGCCATACAATACGGAAAAGCGCTGAGCCAGGGCGAAATGGAAGATCTTTTTGACACTCTCTTTGCCTGTCAGGCACCAAATTATTCTCCTAAAGGAAAACCTGTCATCAGCATTTTTACCCTTGAGGAAATTGATAAAAGATTTAAATAGCAATGGTTTATGAGATTAATTGCATTCCACAACGCTTGAAAATCAATTTATTTACCCCTTCCCCAAGGGGAGTAAATTGATTTTCTTCGCTCCCCTTGGGGCCGGGGTAAACGAAGAAAATCAATGACAATATGTCGGATCGAAAAGGGGAATCAGGTTTGGCCCGACAATTGAGGACTTCTAAATATAAAAATAAATAATAGATGAACGGATACGGCAGAGGCATTCTGGATCTACCCCCGGTAGTGAAGAATATCATAATGATCAATGTAATAATGATTTTAGCTTATTATGCAGCTAACAGCGTTTTTGGCATTGATCTTAATAGTTTACTTGGACTCTATTTCCCCAAATCAGAACAGTTCAAGCCTTTGCAGATAGTCACTCATATGTTTATGCATGGAGGTATATGGCATATTTTTTTCAACATGTATGCCCTGTTTATATTTGGACCAGTGCTGGAAAATGTATGGGGTCCAAAGCGGTTTTTCATATTCTATATGGTTTGCGGTCTCGGTGCAGCGTTTACGCATGAATCTGTGATATTTTTACAGTATAATCATCTGATCAATAGCCTGAGTCCTGAAAACATCCAGGCTGTACTAACTGAAGGAACAACATATTTTCACCAGGGAAAGGTATTTACAGATCCTGATATGCAAAGCCTTCAATTACTTCTTAATACACCAACAGTTGGTGCTTCAGGTGCGATTTTTGGTGTTCTTCTTGCTTTCGGAGTTCTTTTCCCTAACACTCAGCTTATGCTTCTTATTCCTCCAATACCAATCAAGGCTAAGTATCTCGTGATGGGCTATGGCGCGTTAGAGCTCTATCTTGCAGTTACACAGCCGGGAAGCAATATTGCACATGCCGCTCATCTGGGAGGTATGTTATTCGGCTATCTCCTTATCAGGTACTGGAGAAAAACAACAAATACTTTATTTTGATGGGAATCTTTGACGACATAAAATTGACTTTCAGAAATGGAAGTAACCTTACCAGGCTTATTTATATCAATATAGCAGTATTTATTCTGATTACTATTGTTGCCATAATTGGTTTCCTTCTTAATAATCCGGAAATCTCAGGGAAAGCTCTCGATCTTTTTTCCGTTCCCGCTTCTTTAAATACCTTACTTGTAAGACCATGGACATTAATTACATACATGTTCACACATAAAGATATCTGGCATATTCTGTTCAATATGTTATGGCTGTACTGGTTTGGAAGGATCTTCCTTGAGTATCTCGACGAGAGGAAGCTTGTCGCTGTATATTTGCTTGGAGGCATCTGTGGCGCATTGGTTTACATTCTCTCATTCAATATTTTTCCTGCTTTTAAAGGTGTTTTAGCTGACTCTGCTGCAATAGGAGCTTCCGCATCTGTTATGGCAATAGTAATTGCAATTGCCGCTTATGTACCGGATTACACAGTTCAGCTCTTTTTATTCGGAAGAATAAAGATAAAATACATGGCTATGGGAATATTTGTTCTTACGTCAATTATGGACTTTTCTATAAATTCAGGAGGGAAGCTTGCCCATATTGGAGGAGCTTTTTTCGGTTATTTCTATACAATAAATCTAAGGCAGGGACATGATATTGGAAAAGGCTTCAACCGGATAATAGATTTTTTTGTGCGTATGTTTAAACCAAGGAGAATTCTCAAAGTCACTCATAAAAAAGTTGCCACAGAATATGAATATAACAAGAATAAAGCGGAGCACCAGAAGCTGGTGAACAAAATATTAGATAAAATATCCAAAGGTGGATATGATAGTCTGACAAGAGAGGAAAAGGAAACTCTTTTTAAGGAAAGCCAGAAAAAAAATTGATCTCAGAATCAGATCCATTTGAATAACCTTTTCCCACCCTTGTCAAAAAATAGAATTCTGCAATGGCATTTCCATTGAATTCTGGTAATTTTGTAATCACAAATTGTTGTAATTGAGAAAGATCCTATATAAAATTCTACTAGTCGTAAATGCAGTCTTTGCTTTTACACTTCTTTTATCATATCTGGCAGTAATTGTCAGTCCGGGAGATTTTGCACTTCCTGCTTTTTTTGGTCTTGCCTATCCTTATCTGCTGCTAATAAATATTATACTGGTAATTATCTGGGCAATGCTATTAAGATTTGAAGCTTTTATATCGGTAGTTGTGATTGCAATTGGATTTACTCACTTTTCGAATTACATAAAACTTTCCAAACGTTCAGGAGATAAATCCAACACATTTAAAGTTTTAAGCTATAATGTGCGTCTGTTTAATCATTTTGAGAATAACCATGGCATCACTTCCGAAAAAAAAATAATACAGTTTCTGAAATCTCAGAAACCTGATATAATATGTCTGCAGGAGTTTTTCTTATTGGGAAATCCTAAGATGGAAGAAACTCTTATGCTGGCAGCTCTTGGAGGAGAATACTATTCTCATCTGAAAATTATAGGAAGCGGTAAAAACAGTCTCTATGGGATTATCACATTAAGCAGGTTTCCAATTGTGAGGAAAGGAGAAATAATTCATCCGGGTTCTTCGAGCCTTTCAATATATACTGATGTCCTGATACAGAATGATACCTTCAGGATTTATAATAACCATCTTCAGTCATTCAGGTTAATGAGAATGGAACGTTCCTTTATTGAGGAGTTGACTGCCTCTGATGATAAAGAGACTATGAACGAGGTAAAAAGTTTATCCACCAGTCTGAAGAAGGGATTTGTAAAGAGGGCTCTCCAGGCACAGGTAGTAAAAGATAATATCAACAAATCTCCATTTCCGGTTATTGTTCTTGGTGACTTTAATGACACACCGGTATCTTATGCTTACACAAAAATACGTAAAGGACTTAATGATTCCTTCGTAAATTCGGGATACGGTGCCGGATTCACATATAAAGGGAACTACCCTCCAAACAGAATAGACTATATCCTGTACGATGACGCTCTTATAAACAGCTATTTCGAGATAATCAAAGCAAAATATTCCGATCATTATCCGATTGTCGCATATTTCAGAAAGAAAAGTTAAAACGGGAGTTTTCTGAAATCCACATTTCCACCTGAGATAATCAAGCCGATTTTTTTACCGTTGAACATGCCGGGGTTTTCTTTTACAACAGCCAGGACTGTTGCGGATGATGGCTCAATAATTATCTTCATCCTTTCCCATACAAGAAGCATACATTCAATTATTGAATCTTCTCTTGCAGTAAGAATTCTATCAACGTTTTTCCTGATAATTGAAAATGTGAGTTCACTCAGCGATGTCAGTAGTCCATCGGCACATGTTATTGGATTTACAGATGGGGTCAGTACTCCTGAGGTGAATGAGATAAATGCATCATTTGCATTCAGCGGTTCAGCGCCAAAAACCTGAATATTTTTATTAATCCCTTTTACATAAGTTGAAGTACCGCTCATCAGTCCACCCCCTCCGACCGGGGCAATTACTATTTCAAGATCACCTTTTTCCTGCAGAAGTTCCAGTGCAGCAGTTCCCTGTCCACATATAATATTGAAATTATCATAAGGATGAATCAGAGTAGCTCCTGTTCTTTCCATTATCAGGCGGGTTGTTTCCTCACGGGCTTGCAAAGTAGGTTTACAGAATGTTATTTCAGCACCATAGCCGGCTACTGCGTTTTTTTTAACAACCGGGGCATTTCCGGGCATCACAATATTTGCCTTTATTCCGTTCATACGGGCAGCCAGCGCCAAAGCTGCTGCATGATTTCCTGATGAATGAGTAACGACACCTTTAAGTTTTTCCTCATCAGACATCAGGAGGACAGCATTGGTAGCTCCTCTGAATTTAAATGCGCCGACCTTTTGAAAATTTTCACATTTAAAAAAGAGTTCACAGTTAAAAAGTTCATTTAATTTCTGAGACTTCATAACCGGAGTATGATGGATGAATGGCTTAATCCTTGAATGAGCAGCCTGAATATCGGCAAGTTCGGGTATTCTCATGGAAAAGGTTTTCTCAAAAATAAAAAATAAATTCATGGAATACGCTTTATTCTTAACTTTGAATGATTATTAAATAATTCAGAATATGAAACCATGTACCCATCCATGGCATTGCATAGAAACAGGAAAAAATGCGCCGGTTATTGTGAAAAGCATAATTGAAATCCCAAAAGGATCGAAAGGTAAATATGAAATGGATAAGGATACCGGGTTACTGCGACTCGACAGAGTATTGTTTTCGTCAGTTCATTATCCTGCTAATTATGGCTTCATTCCTCAGACATACTGCGACGATCATGATCCGCTGGATATTCTTGTTATTTGTTCAATAGATGTATATCCGATGTGCATTGTTGATGCAAAAGTGATTGGTGCCATGGAGATGGTTGACGGTGATGAGCGCGATGATAAAATAATAGCTGTCGCCGGGAACGATATGTCGGTTAATTATATAAATGAACTGTCAGAACTTCCTCCTCATACACTTGTTGAGCTGAAGAGGTTTTTTGAAGATTATAAAATGCTGGAACACAAAAACGTAATCGTTGAGCAATTTATGAACAAGGAAAAAGCCTATGAGATAATTCTGGAGGGCATGAAACTTTATCAGGAAAAGAAAGAAATGCTGATGCAGCCTCAGAAATGAGTCTATTTTAACTTTGCCGTGGCAATTATCATTTTTGAGTTTAACCTGTTTCCTATAGAAAGTACATTCACTAAATCCTGAATAGGGAGTGTATTATCAAAACGTAACATTATGAAAGCATCGGGAGATTTCGTAAGTTCTTTTTTAAGTTGCGATTCAAGCACATCAAAAGGAACCTGGGCATTGTTAACGAAATAAATCTTCTCTTTGGTCATAGTCAGGTTGATCTCCTTCTTCTGAAGTGTCTGGCTGCTCCGCGAATTGGGTAATGAAACTTTTATCATGCTGGGATTGAGCAGTGTGGATGTGATGATGAAGAACAGCATAAGAAAGAACATGATGTCGTTCATAGACGAAGTGAATACTTCAGCAGTAAAGTCTTTTTTCTTACGAAGGTCTATCATTTTGACGGGCTTTTTAAAAGGTCAATGAAATTCATTGCATTCCATTCAAGCTGGTGAATAGCTTTGTTTAATATTAAATTTAGCCAGTGATAGCCGATATAGGCAACAATACCAACGATTAGTCCTGCAGCACTGGTAATCATTTTAACATAGAGTCCGGCAGAAACACTGCCTATACTGACGTCACTTGTCATTGAGATATTGAAAAATATTTTAATTACACCGATTATTGTTCCCAGAAAACCAAACATAGGCGCGATACCGGCAATGACAGCAAGGATCTGAATGTTTTTTTCAAGATCATAAACTTCAAACTTACCAGCAATCTCAATGGCCTCTTCAATTTCTTTGATAGGCTTGCCAAGTCGGGAAATCCCTTTCTCTATCATCCTGGCGATTGGTTTTGCCGTATTACGGCATAGTGTCAGCGCTGAATCGGTTCTTCCATTCAGAATATATTCATGTATTCTGTTCATAAAGTCTACATCTGAACTTATATGCCGTCTGATAGTTAAATAACGCTCTATAAAAACATAAACAGCGATTATGGAAAGTAAAGCAATAGGTATCATAATAATACCACCTTTCATAATGATATCTATCAGTTTAATTGCTTCGGGTGCCTGTTGTACAGGAAGTGCCGGAGCAGCCGCAACAGTATTATTCAGAGTATCAAAATTCTGTGCAATATCTAAAAGGAGTGCAGTCATACTGGATTGTTTTATTATTTATATTAATCAAAACGTAATCTTAATAGAAAAATTATCGCTCTCACCAAATTTGGCTAATGAATCAAAATCGGAATTTACAGTTATCCTGTAAAAAATCCAAATTTAATTGTTACCTCAGGTTTTTCCTAAAGAGTTTGTACATTTGTTTGTAATTAATTATCGTTCTTTAAGAACTTTGAACAATTAATAACTTTGATAGCTAAATAAAAGGATAAAAATGCTTTACAATTACATTTTACTGGCGATTGATCAACCACATTTAAAAGACACAAATGCAGTTAATAATGTGGCTGAACTGCTCATGAAGGGTGGATTTATAATGATCCCAATCATTCTACTGTCGATATTTAGTATCTATCTTTTTATAGAGAGATTTCTCTATATCAGAAAAAGTGCGGTTGTCGATAAAGACCTTATTTATAATATTATAGGGGAGATTAGAAACAAAAGATCTGAAGAAGCGCTGGTGCACATCAGGAATGATAATACATCACTGGGAAGAATCCTTGAGAGTGGGCTCAACCAGTCGGGAAAAACTCCGAAGGATATTGAAAATTATATGGAAGCTACTGCCAACATCGAAATTTCTGAAATGGAAAAAAACACAGGGTATCTTGGTATTATTGCAGGTATAGCCCCTATGCTTGGCTTCATTGGGACTATAGCCGGAGTAATTAAGATCTTTTATAATATATCACTGGCCGATAATATAAGTATAGGAATCATAGCCGGCGGATTGTACCAGAAGATGATCTGCAGTGGTACGGGATTAATTGTAGGAGTGATAGCCTATAGCTGTTATCATTATTTACAGATGATGATAGACCGTTATTCGATAGATATGCAAAGGCAGGTAAATGAAGTTGTAAAAATATTGTAAAATGATTATTAAAAGAAAAAGACAATTTAAGGCAGAGGTAAGCACTTCGTCTCTTAATGATATTATGTTTTTCCTGCTTTTATTCTTTCTGATCGTTTCATCCCTGGCTAACCCCAATGTAATCAAGTTATTATTACCTAACTCAAGATCAGCCCAGAATCTTAGTAAGCAACAGATATCAATTTCAGTCACCAAAGATAAAAAATACTACATCGACAGCCATCAGATTAACTTTGACGATATTGAACCACTTTTAAAAGCCAGGATAAGTACTCTTCAGGAACCAACCATTATTCTCAGACTTGAATATACACTTACTGTCCAGGATCTTGCTGATCTTCTTGAGATTGGCACACGATTAAAGGTAAAAATGGTGATGGCTACAAACAAGACCCCCGACTAGTGGACAGACAAGATTGTTAAAGTTTCCCAAAAATTGCAAAAATGTTTTATCTTCATTCCCTTAATTTTCAGGATAATTAATTATATAGTATTGAATAAATGAAAAATTATTTAAAATCACTTTCACTGGGTAACAGCAAGAAACTGTTCATGTTAACCTTATTATTGTTTTCACCTTTATGTCTTTTCGCTGCAGGCGGAGCTGTACCTTCTTTAGGACCTGTAAGGCTGGAATTTATTATTTTCGGAGTTATTCTTCTCGGAGTTGCACTTTTTCATAAGCAGACGTTCTGGGTAGCAGTTACCGGACTCACGGTTCTATTGATTTTCAAACTTGTTTTTGATCCGGGATTTCACTTTATGGAGCATCTGTTCGGAACAACTCCGATGGGTGAACAGATAATGGATAAAGGTTTACGGCAGGGAGAATGGGGAATTATTCTAAATCTTCTTGGTCTTTTACTGGGTTTCGCTATTTTATCAAAAATATTTGAAGAATCAGGTGTTCCGGATATACTGCCAAGGTTTCTCCCCAATGACTGGAAAGGTCCCTTTTTACTCCTGGTTTTTGTTTTTGTGTTATCATCATTCCTTGACAATATTGCTGCCGCACTTTTAGGAGGAGCCATAGCGCTTGTTGTATTTAAGAAGAGAGTTCATATCGGCTATGTTGTAGCAATAGTGGCAGCCAGCAATGGAGGAGGCAGCGGAAGCGTAGTCGGAGATACCACAACAACGATGATGTGGATTGACGGTGTTAGTGCATTTAATGTATTGCATGGATTTATTGCTGCTGGTATTGCCCTTCTGTTTTTTGCATGGTTTGCATCGCATCAGCAGGACAAATACCAAAGGATTCAAAAGGATGAAAGTGTTAATGTGAAAATTGACTGGATAAAAATCTTTAATGTTGGTCTCATGCTTGCCGGAGCTATTATCTCCAATATACTTTACGATATGCCGGCTTTGGGAGTATGGATCGCCATAGTAATAGGATCTTTCCTCAGACCTGTACCATGGAAAGAGGTGCCCGGTGCAATAAAAGGAACTATTTTCCTGCTTTGTCTCGTTTTTTGTGCATCACTGATGCCGGTTGAAGAACTTCCGAACGCTTCGTGGGTGACTGCTCTGGCCCTTGGATTCCTTTCCTCGGTATTTGATAATATCCCCCTCACCAAACTTTGCCTCGATCAGGGTCATTATGACTGGGGTATGCTGGCATATAGTGTTGGATTTGGCGGCTCAATGATCTGGTTTGGTTCATCCGCCGGGGTGGCTATTACCAATAAATTCCCTGAATCGCGTAATGTTGTGCTTTGGGTTAAGAACGGATGGCATGTTGCTGTTGCTTATATAATAGGTTTCTTTGCATTATACTTTATCATGGGATGGGAACCTGCAGATAATAATGAACATAAAGTA
>JADGPT010000212.1 GCA_017882345.1 Bacteroidales bacterium | reverse complement strand
AATACAGGTAGAATCAGTACCATGAACAGGTAATGAAAGTTGAAAACTTTCTGATTTCTCATAGTGTTTGCGGATTTTGTTAAGTCAAAAATATGAAACATTAACGATGAAACAATGATATTCTAAAACATATTCTTCGGGTTGTCCGAATAATTATCTTTGATATTAATAAACTAAAACAGAGCTTAATTCAGAAAGTCATGAAAATACTTATTAAAAAAACAGTTCTTACAGTACCAATTCTCCTCTTATGTCTCTTAATTAATTGCCAGGATTTGAATCACTCCTTCAAACCCGGACAGATATGGCCTGATAATGAAGGCAAACATATTAATGCTCACGGAGGTGGCATCATCTGGTATAATGACACATATTACTGGTTCGGGGAATACAGGTTATCACGCTCAGAAAAAGACAAAAGTCATTATGGAGTAAGCTGCTATTCATCAAAAGATCTAATGAATTGGAAAAATGAAGGTCTTGCTTTAAAGGTTATAAATGATACTGCAAGTATACTTAATCCGGGATGTATGATTGAGCGGCCCAAAGTAATCTATAACAAAAAAACAGGAAAGTTTGTGATGTGGTTCCATCATGAATTAAAAGGACAAGGCTACAAAGCTGCATTAACTGGGATTGCTGTCAGCGACAATATTACAGGTCCCTACAAATATATAAGGAGCCTTCGTCCGAATGCAGGTGTCTGGCCTTTGAATTTTCCTGAAGAATACAAAAAACCCAAGCAAAAAGAAGGTGATCTTAAGAGCGGGTCTGAGGAATGGAAACTTGCAGTCAGGGAAGGATTATTTGTAAGACGGGATTTCGAGGGTGGTCAGATGGCTCGCGACATGACTGTTTTTGTTGATAAAGATGGCAAAGCTTATCATGTACACTCTTCTGAAGAGAATATGACACTCCACTTTTCAGAGCTTACTGATGATTATCTCGATTTTACAGGAAGATATATACGTGTGCTGCCCGGAGAATCTAATGAGGCTCCGGCTCTCTTTTTTTCTAAAGGAAGATATTTTATGTTCACTTCCGGTACAACAGGATGGAAACCTAATCCTGCACGTCTGTCCGTTGCCAAAAAGATTTTTGGCGAATGGAAATCAATCGGAAATCCATGCAGGGGTACAGAGGATGAAAACAAAATTACCTTTGGATCGCAAAGCACCCAGATTCTTCCTGTCCATGGCAAAAAGGATGAATTTATTTATATGGGCGACAGGTGGATACCGGATAATCTTGCCGACAGCAGACATATATGGTTACCAGTTGAATGGGAAAAAGGAAGCCCGGTCATTAAATGGTATCCTAACTGGAACCTGAGTAAACTAAAATAAGATTTCAATTTACCATGCCTGGCGCGTCCTGCATCGTGAGCCGTATATTCAATAATGTTTCCTATCTTTGGTATATATAATAATTATTAAGGTGAACCAACAGATAGATATGTTGTTTTGATAAGTATAAGAAACCATCACTAAATTAGATTATGATGAAAAACTTTGCATTATTATTGATCTTATCAGGATGTTTTTTTATCTCGTCCTGCAAAAAAAATTCACAGTCTGAATCTACTAAGCTTTTAACAGGCCACATCTGGACAAGCGATAGTCTTCTCGTTAATGGTCTTGACGCAAGCGGCCCTGGCGGAATGCTGGAAAATTTTAAGGGAGAAGTCAAATTTAATGAGGACGGTACCGGAAATTTTGGTGTTTATACCGGAACCTGGAGATTTGCTTATAACGAAACTCAGATTGTGATTAAAACAGATTTGCTACCCATTCCCATGACTACCAAAATAGCCGAGTTAACTAAAATATCATTGAAAATCACAACCAGTTACCCCAATTTACTCAATCCTTTGTCCCCAATCAATATCCGGATGACCTTCAAGGCTAAGTAATGCGGTACACTCTGATTGTCATAACAATATTTTTAAGTTCTAATTTAAATATTGTTTCTTCCCAGGCAATAGTTAAGGGTAAAGTATTTGATAATAATACTCTTGTTCCACTCAATGGGGTATATGTGATTTATCAAAAAAATCAGGGTACAACCACTGATCAGAATGGCAATTTTATTATTAAAACAGATATAGGGAAACTAAATATTGGCTTCCAATTCATTGGCTACAAATCGACTGCCAGATCACTTAGTATAATATCAAATGATACTATTGAATTGAATGTCGGATTAGATATGGAAATTCAGGAGATAGGGCAGATCGTTGTGAGTGCAAATAAAACAGAACAGAAGGTTGCAGAGCTGACAGTTTCAATGGACGTTATCAAATCGGGTGATTTTTTGAAAACCCATATAACTGATGCTCAGGAACTGATTAATAAAACTCCGGGAATAGAAGTTCTTGACGGACAAGTCTCCATCAGGGGAGGCAGCGGTTTCAGTTATGGTGTCGGAAGCAGAGTACTGGCTCTGATTGATGGGCTGCCTGTATTATCGCCAGATGCCGGAAACATCAAGTGGCAGTTTCTGCCACTTGAGAACATTTCACAGGTGGAAATTATTAAAGGAGCATCATCCGTACTTTATGGTTCATCAGCACTTAACGGTATTATTAATTTCCGTACCGCTGATGCCACCAACATACCTGTTACCCAATTCTTTGCAGAGACAGGAATATACGGTAAACCGAAGAATAAAAACTGGGTCTGGTGGGATTCACCTCGAGTATTTTCTTCTGTCTCATTCTCTCATCTTCAGAAGATTGGAAAAACTGACATTGGCTTAGGTATAAATCTTTTGACCAACACTGGTTACAGAAAATTTAATGATGAGAAACTCGGAAGAGTCAGCTTCAGGATTAAACACCATAACGAAAAAATCAAGGGGCTGGTCTATGGGTTAAACATCAACTCCGGTTATACAGCTAAGAGAGATTTCATCCTTTGGGAAAACGCAGCTTCCGGTGCACTGAAACAGGACACCTCAAGTGTTTCACTGCTTCATGGCAGTTTCGTTGCTGTAGACCCTTATATATCTTTTAACAATTCAGGCCGGTTTAAACATGATCTTCGGATCCGTTTGCAATCATCGAATAATAGATTTCCTGTCAGAGACAAGAACAATTCAGACGCATTTTCATTCTACACTGAATACCAGTCGACTTACAAATTATCTGATTTAATGAGCATTACAGCAGGAGTATCAGAGAATTTCAGTAAAATCCTTTCAAACTTCTATGGCGATCATGAAGGAATGAATCTGGCCGGTTTCGCACAACTTGAAGCGAGCCCTGTTCCGAGGTTGAAACTGGTTGCAGGTTTACGTGTTGAACAGAATAAGCTTGACAGGGAACTTGATAAAATTGTTCCGATTTTCAGAACAGGAATAAACTGGCAGGCAGCAGATTATACTTTTTTAAGAGCATCATTCGGTCAGGGTTCACGCTATCCCTCAATAGCAGAAAAATTTGCTTCGACCACACTCGGCTCTGTGAGAATATATCCAAATCCGTTTGTAAAACCGGAAACCGGGTGGAGTTCTGAAATCGGTATCAAACAAGGAATACAGTTTGCCGGAATGACCGGGCAGGCCGACTTATCGCTTTTTCTTTCACAGAGCAGCAATATGATAGAATATATTTTCGGTTCGTATCAGGACCATGTTACGGGTGTGTATGATTGGGGATTCCTTGCAACAAATATTGAACAATCGAGAGTCTATGGCTCTGAACTGGAGTTTTTTCTTAATAAATCATTTGGTGCATTTAATACTACAATTACCGGTGGGTATACATATATATATCCTGTGGAATTTAATGCGTTTACACACAAAAATACCACTATATACCTGAAATACAGGAGAAAAGATACGGGAAAATTAAGCATTAATTCATCATGGAAGAGATTTGATTTTGGTATTAATCTTTATGCAAGATCAAAAATTCTGAATATTGATGATGTTTTTCTGAGTCCTGACTTCAGGGAGAAAATCCTGCCCGGCTTTTTTGATTACTGGACAGGTCATAACACCGGGTACTTTTTAATGGATGGGAACATAGGTTACAGGCTGAACGAAATTCTGAGTCTTTCCCTGGCAATTAAAAACATCACTAATACAGAATATATGGGCCGTCCGGGTGATATCCAGCCACAGAGAAATTTTAGTCTTAGATTATCAGGGAAATTTTAATAATTGATTTATTTCCATTAACTTTATTGTAATCTTTATTCTATCCGCGTTATTGATTAAATATTTGGAAAACTATGAAATCTTTAAAACTGAGCAACGTAGCTTTTAGCATTGTCATTCTTACAGGAACTTTACTGCTTTCATGCAAAAAAACTGTAATCAACGAGGTAAAAGTCCCTGATTTTTCAACCCTTTCATCACAGTTCAAAGAACCTCCAAGGGAGTACACAACAGCCCCTTTCTTTGTGTGGAATGCTGAAATTACCAGTGAGGAAATTGACAAAGATCTGATCAGTTTTAAAAACGCCGGATCATCACAGGTTATAATACATCCGCGACCCGGACTAATTACCGAATACCTTTCAGATAACTGGTTCAAACTTTATCAGCATGCCGTTGAAAAAGGGAAAGAGCTTGGCATGGATATCTGGATATATGACGAAAATTCCTATCCCAGCGGCTTCGCAGGCGGACATGTTCCTGATGAAATGCCCGAATCTTATAA
>JADGPT010000211.1 GCA_017882345.1 Bacteroidales bacterium | reverse complement strand
GTTAACTGGCCGGTAGTCATGAAAGCACTCGATGATGTAGGATATAATGGTTGGACAACTATAGAGCAACCGGGAGGTGAAACAAAAGAAGGATTGAAAGATCTATGTGACAGACTGAAAAAAATTCATGCAAGCTGATATAATTACCAGGCTCATATTTACAATTTAACTATTACTTAAATATCTAATTTGATTTTTTTGAACCGGAGATATTCCGGTGTATGAGCAAAAACGATTCAATTACGGCCAAATTAGTTTAACTCCTCGATCTTCCGGCCATAGTGTGCCCTTTTATCTGGTCAAATCCTTTTGTTGTAATTTGTGTGTAAATTTTCTTCATCGAATCTTTCATTATTGCCTGGATGCTTCCTACTGAATACTGACCACCGGCAGCCCCTTCAAAAAGCCATTCCAAGACCTGACACCCGAGATAAATTCTTATCCGAAAACTTGCAAATGTTATCTAATTAGATAACTTTGCACCGTGGATCACAAACAAATCAGAGAGGTAATTTTTTTCGGGGACCACTACTGGGATTTCTATAAAAAGCAATCTTTAAAAGTCAAGCAAAAAATAAACTGGACTATTGGACTTGTTCAGTACCTGGAGATAATTCCTGAAAAGTACCTTAAACATATAGAAGAAACTGATTTATAAGAGATTAAAGTAAGTTTCGGAAATAACATTTTTAGAATCTTCTGCTTCTTTGACAAAAACAGACTGGTGATAATTCTCAATGGATTTCAAAAGAAGACACAGAAAACACCTGGGACAGAAATCGACAGAGCTTTAAAATTAAAACATGAGTACTATGAAAACAAAAAATAATATTACAACATTTGAAGAATTTCTTAACCAGGAATATGGTAAGATTGGAACTCCCAAAAGAGACAAATACGAACAGGGATTTGAAGCTTTCAAACTTGGTGTTATGCTCCAGGAGATGCGGAAACAGCAAAACATGACTCAAGATCAGTTAGCAAAAAAGTGTGGTACTACCAAGACTTATATTTCACGTATTGAGAATGATGCCTCAGACATCAGATTATCTACTCTTATGAGAATTATTCAGAAAGGTCTTGGTGGACATCTGAAACTCATCGTTGAACCATAATTTAAAAACTAAGCCTAATAAACAGAACTTCATTCGGCACGTAGCGCCAGGAATGGAGTACCCGGTTGCACTAACTCCGGGCACCTGACCATATTCTATGCACTTACCGCCGTTATTCATGTTCCATGAGCAGCCAATTAATATCTGACTTCATTGAAAAACCAATTTGCTCCTGCTGGAACTTTTTCATTAACAAAACATGAACCATACCCGGCAAAGATTGTTATGTTAAATATAAACATTAAGTGAAAATACTTCTTACAGGTTCAACAGGTTTTATAGCACAAAGATTATTGCCTGTATTACTAAACAATGGCCATGATGTAATTTGTAAAGAAAACAATCTGAAAGAGATTCTGGGAATAGTCCCTGTAAGTTATGAGAAAGCTATATTGGAGACATTCGGGAAGATTGAGATGCAGCGGATGAAGCAGAATTTGACAAACTAACTAAGTAGCTGAGGTGTTAAAACGCAGACAATGAAATAATTTATACGGGTCGAATGGGGAGTAAAGAATTACGATTTCTATCTGGCCATTTAGCATCACCGGCTAATTGTTGTGTACATTTCTCCAAAGGTCTGTATTTGCTTTTCCCATTGACTGGAATGTCAGAAGTATCTTTCAAAATAATTAAAGGTATTCGTTATGAAAAATACGTATAAAAAAATAACAGAAGAGATTTTGGGACTCGCCGGAGTGAAAATTAATGGCAGTGATCCTTGGGATATCCAGGTTCACAATGATGAATTTTATAGAAGAGCAATTACAGAAGCTGAATTAGGTATTGGCGAATCCTATATGGACGGGTGGTGGGATGCTGAACAAGTTGACGAATTTATTTACAGAATCTTAAGTGCTCATCTTGACGAAAAAATACAACGAAAGCTTTCAATTCTTCTCAGACTTTTTGCGGCACGGCTTTTCAATCTGCAATCAAAACACAGAGCATTCATTATCGGCGAAAAGCACTATGATCTGGGTAATGATCTATTTCAGAACATACTCGATAAACGAATGAACTACAGTTGCGCATATTGGAAGGATGCCGACAGCTTAGATAAAGCCCAGGAAGATAAACTCGAATTAATTTGCCGCAAACTTTATCTCAAACCCGGAATGCGCGTGCTAGATATTGGCTGCGGCTGGGGTGCTTTTGGAAAATATGCTGCAGAGAAATACAATGTTGAAGTTATAGGAATTACTGTCTCAAAAGAACAGGTAGAACTAGGAAGAAAATTATGCGAAGGTCTTCCGGTTGAGATCCGTCTGATGGATTACCGTGATCTAAATGAAAAGTATGACAGAATTTTAAGCGTTGGAATGATTGAACATGTAGGTTACAAAAATTACAAAACATTTTTTGAAGTTGCGAATAAATGCTTGAAGGATGACGGTTTATTTCTTCTTCATACCATTGGAAATATTAAATCTGTAAAAACACATGATCTGTGGACAAATAAATATATTTTCCCAAATGGGATGCTTCCTTCGGTAGCCCAACTTGGCAAAGCAATCGAAAATCTTTTCGTAATGGAAGACTGGCACAACTTCGGAATAGATTATGATAAAACTCTTATGGCGTGGTTTAACAACTTTGTTACGAATTGGGACAAAATAAAGAATAAATATCCCGATAGCTTTTTCAGGATGTGGAAATACTTTTTGCTCTCAAGCGCCGGTTCATTCAGATCAAGAAGACGTGAACAATTATGGCAGATAGTCCTATCAAAATATGGGATACACGGAGGTTATCAATCAGTTCGGTAATTGCCTGGTATCTAAATTAAATCTTAGTTATATCATAAGCAATTTTATTTTACCCTTACCAAAGTCCCAGGCTGTGCTGTTGCATAATTAATATGCTTATTTATAAACAGTTAGGATATAGCGCAACAACAACAAATGCCGTAATTTCCAATTTGATTGCTGCAAATCAGGCTTTTTTCATCGCCGCCAATATTCTCTCCGGTGTCATGGGTAGTTGGTACAATCTTGCACCTGTAGCATCAAAAACAGCATTGGCAATAACAGCTCCCATGCAGATAATTGTAGGTTCTCCTCCTCCTTGCGGTGCCTGATCTTTTCTGTTCATTATCACTGTGTCAATTTTTGGGACCCATGAGAAACGGGGTATCTCATAAGTATCAAAGGAATGGTTTTTGATATTTCCTCCCTGAAATTGTATTTCTTCGGTAAGAGCATATCCCATTCCCATAGTAATGCACCCTTCCATCTGTATTGTAGTACCTTCGGGGTTAACGCACAGTCCCATATCCTGGGCACAGGCCACACGAATAACCTGTACATGTCCGGTATTTTTATCCACCTTCACTTCAGCCATATGAGCTACCCAGGTTCCGGCATCTGTTCCACAGGCAACTCCATAACCCCTGCCACTCGGATTCTTTGCAGATGTATAACCGAATTTATCCGCTACTGCTTTTAACACCGCAATCATTTTCTCATCCTTCAGATTTTTCAGGCGAAACTCCAATGGATCCATTCCTGCCTTCGAAGCCATTATATTTATCTGCGATTCTCTTGCAAAAGTGTTGGTATTGTTACCCGGGGCGCGCCATGCACCAGTACCAAAGGGATGTACCGATCCCCTGGCGTAATCTGTTGTCCTGGCATTGGGAACATCATAGATAGTATCTGATCCCCGTGCTCCGGCATAATATGTGTGATAATCCCAGAGTGTGATCTTGCCTGATTTATCTATTCCTGATGTGATTTTCACAACAGCTGCCGGCCGGAATGTATCGTAAAAGAACTCTTCCTGCCGTGTCCAGGCAACCACCACAGGTTTACCAGTGATCTTTGCGAGTTTTGAAGCCTCAACTGCCTGCCCATGTGCTGATTTGCCACCGAAACCGCCTCCCAAAAAAGGTGTTATTATCCTTACCTTTTCAAGTGGAACATTCATTTCGCGCGCAATGGTTTCCTGTGCCCGGAAAGGTTGTTGTGTAGAAACCCATACAGTAATTTTATCACCTTCTATCATAGCTGTCGCAGCATGGGGCTCAATTGTAGCATGTGCCACATAACTGTTATGAAATTCCGATTCTGTAACTGTATCAGAAATTTTCCGGCCAGTTTCGGGATCTCCATTGCTTCTTATAACATTAGCAACTGAATCCGCTTTCAGGATGCGGTCGAAGATAGTTTTATCATCAACCTTTATCTCATCGAATGAGTACCCGGCTTTTACTTTGACAATCGCCTGATCGACCTTGTCACGATCTTCACTCAACACAGCAATGAAATCTCCGTCGCGTACAACCTGGATACCTTTTATCTTTTCGGCTTCCGATACATCAGCAGTTAATAATTTTGCTCCATGTGACGGAGGTCTGAGTACACGTGCATGTAACAACCCTGGCAACCGGATATCAGCGGAATATCTGGCCTCACCGGTGACCTTGAGCCGGGAATCCTGATGTAAATATGGTTTACCGACATATTTGAATTTTGTATAATCCTTTAATTCCGGTTTGCCATCAAGGTGTTTTTCAATTCTTTTTCCTTTTGTCAACTCAGCATAACTGACTTTG
>JADGPT010000210.1 GCA_017882345.1 Bacteroidales bacterium | reverse complement strand
CGGCGGCATCGCCGGCGGTATCCAGCCCTGGTGGCATTATGTAGGCGCTTCTCATGAAGATCGCCGTATTTACCATACCGCAGGACCAGTCTTCCAATGGCATAAAACCAATGAAGAATTTCTTATAAACAGGAGTCCTGTAGCCACTGTCGGCGTTGTCTGGTCGCAACAGAATATGGATTTCTATGGCCGTGAAGAATCCGAACTGTTGGTGGAACTACCATGGAGGGGAATTACTCAGGCGCTTATACGAGCCAGAATACCCTATCTGCCCGTTAATGCAGATCATATTGACCGTGATTCGGGAAAATTTTCATTATTGATACTGCCAAATCTGGGTGCAATTTCAGATAATCAGATTACGATGATCAGACGCTTTGTGAAAAATGGTGGTGGCCTGATAGCTACCGGAGAGAGCACTCTGTATACTGAATGGGGCGACAGCAGATCAGACTATGCCCTGGGTGATCTGTTTGGAGCTCATACCGATAAACAGCAACAGACAAATCCAGGAAAAACTCTCAGAAGGTTGGCAAGTGAAACGTACCATACATATCTTCGACTTTCACCTGAGCTTCGAAAAAATGTAGATGGTCCACATGCCGGGAAAGAACCGGAGATCAGCGGTAAACGTCATACTGTTCTGAAAGGATTCGAGGAGACAGATATTCTTTCATTTGGGGGTTTGCTGAGGCCTGGTATTACAGAACCTGCAAGCGAAGTGCTGATGACTTTCATTCCACCGTTTCCCATATATCCACCCGAGACAGCCTGGATGAGGGAACCGAAAACCGACATCGCCGGTTTGATTATAAACACATCATCTGTTGAAAGTCGCATAGCATTTATGCCTGCGGACATTGACAGGCAATTTGGCCGATATAACCTTCCAGACCATGGGAACCTTCTTGCCAACCTGATCCGATGGGCAGCAAAAGACAACATCCCGCTTATAGTGGAGTGTGCAGGTTTGGTGGAATGTAATATTTACTCCCAACCAGGTCGTCTGATTTTTCATATTGTTAACCTGACAAGTGCCGGAACCTGGCGTCAGCCGATTGATGAATATATCCCAATAGGTCCAGTGAAGGTTAAGATTAAATTGTCAAAAGAAGTGAGTGGGAAGGGTTTACAGCTACTGGTTTCAAAGAGTAAGTTAACCACCTCTGTTGAGAAAGGCTGGGTCATCTTCACAATTAATTCAATATCAGATCATGAAGTTGCAGTTATAACTTAATATATGTAACATGTTTTCTTAAATTTGTTCATCTACTTTAATTAATGAATACTTAACCATGCAAACCAATCGACGACAATTTATTTCAACCGCTGTTGCGGGAGGAATAGCAGCCACATTGCCCTTTTCAGCCTGCGGTTCAACACCACAAATTTCTGATAATAATAACAGAAAACCAGATTATACAAAACTTGATGAAATACTTAAAAAACCAATATTTAAAAAGGAGTTGTTTACTACGCCGGTAATCATTGAGACTCTTGAATTGCTCCGTTTTAAGGATAGCTTCCTGTGTCGTGTAAGATCTAAAGATGGTGCCGAGGGTATTTCCGCAGGACATAGTGGTCAGTTGAGGTCGCAATACCCTATTTTTACGAATCTCCTACAACCTTTTTTTATTAATAAAGATGCCCGTGACCTTGACCTGTTGATTGAAAAGGTATATATCTACAAACTCAACTTCAGGTTATCCGGAATGGCTCTGGGTGTTCCTCTTGCAACAATTGAGTTTGCCATCCTCGACATGATGGGGAAGGTTGCCGGAAAGCCTATTGGTCAACTTATTGGAGATATCCACCATCCGGAAGTTGCTGTTTACCAGGCTACCGAGTACCGTGAAAAACCAGTGCCAGAGTCAATGGAACTGATAAAAAGGGACGTTGCAGAATATAATGCGAAGGCACTTAAGATTAAGGTAGGGGGACTAATGTTCGGCACAGCTGATCTTAATGCCGTTGGCCCTGCAGGCAGGACTGAAACAATAATTCCTCTTGTCCGGAAGACTTTTGGTGATGACATGGTTCTTTATGCTGATTCTAATGGTTTCTATTCTGTTGATGAAGCTATCCGGGTAGGAAAGTTACTGGAAGAATATCATTTCCAGTTTTTTGAAGAACCTGTGCCTTTCGATTGGTATGAAGAGACCCGTCAGGTAGCTGATGTTCTTACGATACCCGTAGCCGGAGGAGAACAGGAATACAGTCTTCATGGATTTCGCTGGCTCATTGCCAATGACGGTCTTCAGATTGTTCAGCCCGATTTCTTCTATTTTGGGGGAATGATCCGTGCAATGAAAGTTGCTCTTATGGCAGAGGCTTTCGGAAAACCATGTACTCCTCACATGACAGGCGGAGATTTAGGATTTCTCTATATGATGCATTTTGTATCAGCTCTTCCCAATGCACTGCATTATCATGAATTCAAAGGGTTTAAAACAAATACCATTTTTGAGTGCAAAACATCACCTTTGAAAAGTATAAATGGTTTGGTGAAAGTTCCTACCGGCCCGGGATCAGGGGTTGATATAGATCCGGATTTTATCAGGAAACACGAAATTGTTTAGGGGTGAAAGCCTACGGAACGATTGATATCCTGAATTTATTTACAGTTCAGACTTATGTTCAGCCGGGTGCCGGAAGCAGCTCCTCCAGGTATCATGTCTCCCATTGTTAAATTAGCTATTCGAAAAAACGACAAATACCCAATTAGAACATAATACCTATGGTTGCCTGATACCAGACATTTCTATAGCGTGGACTTGTTGATTATAGTTTGCTGTAAAGTCCTGTCCTTTTATATCATATACATTTGAATAATTTGCTCCGACTTTCAGTCCAAAATGAACCTGATCGCGTTCCTGCGCATCATCAAAAAGATAACTAAAGTTCCCCAAAGAGTTTTTCCAATTCGCTCTTAGATTTACCCAGTTTTTTTTGAAGTTTACCATATAATTCATCTTCTTTACCGACTTCATACATAAGATCATTGTCAGTAAGAACGGCGAATTTTTTCTTGAGTTTGCCTTTTAACTCGTTCCAGTTTCCTTTAATTTCAATCTTATTCATTTTTGTAAGTTTTAGTTATTAGATAATTATTAATTTTTTCCTAAAAGCATTTTTCAATTATACAGCAAATAATTACGTAACAAAGATCCACCTTACTATCCTGAAAACTGTTACATATTTATTGAAATTTATTACATCATTCCCACATAGCTTTATAATCTGAGTGTTTGGGCAAACTGCCGGAGGGTATCTCAAAAACATGTTCCACCCTGATATTACAAATTGTCGGTTTGTGATAGGCGGCGAAGGCTGAAGGCAACTCAAACTAGTTTAGAATATATTGGAATTGTCATAACTCACGATATAATCACTAAGATTTTTTATTTCGGTATCAAATAGTTTATTAGTTGCCCTTAACAAGGATAAATTCAAATACCATTCTGAGGGCTTTTTTAATATTATTGGATAAACCTCATCAATATTGAAACTTATAGTTTTCTCAGGTTTCCCGGATTCATAATCTCCTGCATAATAAGCTTGATAGTCTAAACTAATTAATTCAAGCTTAATTTTTTCGTCTTTTATCGAAATTATTTCTGTGAAACCACAGCTATAGTTATTAAATAGATTTAAGCTGTTTCTTAAAATTATTTTCCCTTCTTTCAAATTGGAATACATATTGGCAGGTAGCAATCCATAATTTATTGATAACCATTCCTGGGTTCTATTTAAAAGTTTTTCCTTATCAAAACCTTTGAATTCGTTGATAAAAACGTAATGGACTTTCCCATTTTTATCCAGAGGCAGATCAGGATATTTTACTCTATTCATTGTCTGAACCCATTGAGGCCAGATTTTTGAGTAATAATCTTCGGTTATTTCTTTGGATATGAGTTTATTATAGAGAATAGTTTTTTCAAGTGAATCTGTTTGTCCAAATAGATTTGATTCAACAAGTATAAACAAAAGGAAGAAGAACTTTTTCATAGATTTAATATTATTTATATTGCGTATAGTAATATATAAAGTGGAATCATTGTATTTATTTGAATCTGGAATTTACTTGGTTTAATAGCAAAAATTGAGCCAGAAAATCAATATTTCTTTGCTGTTAGCGTTCGTTTCTTATAACAAACACAAGTTACAAAAAAAATCGATTTCAAAAGTAAAGAACTCTTCATTGGATTCTTTACCCAACCGCCCGATCCCCAGGCTTTGTATAATTATCTGCAAAAGATGTTTCCGGGGGGCTCCTATTACAGTGCCTATGAAGCTGGTTTTTGTGGTTATGGTATCCATCGGCAACTAAATGATCTGGGGATAAAGAAAATTGTTATTAACGCAGCAGACATACCTGCGAGCCAAAAAGATCAGCTTCAGAAGCGAGATCCAGTCAAACACCCATCCTCCCATCCTTGTTCTACTCCACGAATAGGCCTGGCAATGGTTGACCCCAAGTCGTAGAAGGTTTTTCCTCTTTCGTTCGGGTTTCTTCCAGTGGTGCCATATACAATACCGTAAGCGGTTGCGTATCCATGCATCCAGAACTTTTAGTTTTGCTATGGATCCTTGCCATTCGGAAGTAGTTTAACCCTCTGGACTTTCAATAGAATCTTTAAAATTCTATGAATTTGTCTATATTCACCATTCAAGGC
>JADGPT010000052.1 GCA_017882345.1 Bacteroidales bacterium | reverse complement strand
GAAATGTATCAAGTAGGAAATCTAGTTAAGGAATTGTCCGACAAACATGGTCGTGCACGTGAAAACCTTATGCCTATACTTCAGGAGATAGTTCAAAAGCACAATTATCTTACAGATGAGGCTATGGTTGAAGTTGCAAGGGAACTCGATATTTCAGCGGCTGAAGTTTACGGTACAGCTTCCTTTTACACCTTTCTCGACACTCAGGTAAAAGGCAAGTATGTGATCAGAGTCTGTAAAACAATTACATGCTCTATGAAAGGGAAGAGTGATATTATACAAACTCTTGAGGAAATGCTTAAAATTAAAGTCGGCGAAACAACGGCCGACAACCAGTTTAGCCTCATTGAGACTAATTGTATTGGGTGGTGTCATAAAGCTCCGGCTATTCTTATCAATGAATTGCCTTATACTGAGCTTACACCTGAAAAAGTGAGCGAGATTATTAAAGATTACATGCAAAAATAAAAATCCGGCAAAATCATGAAAAATATAGGATTAAATAAGGTTGACCTCATATTCGAAAAAATCGATCCTAAAGAGGTTCTGATAAAAGCTTATAAAATGAGTAGTGCTGAGATAATTCAGAATATGTTGGATTCAGGACTTAAAGGACGTGGAGGCGCGGGTTTCCCGACTGGTTTGAAATGGAAATATACTGCTGCAGAAAAGAGTCCCGAGAAATACATAGTCTGCAATGCTGACGAGGGAGAACCAGGAACTTTTAAAGATCGTGAGATCCTTGACAGAGCCTCTAATAAGGTTCACGGCGGTATGGCAATTGCAGGAAAAGCAATTGGTGCAAAAAAAGGTATTGTTTATCTGAGGGGGGAATACAGATACCTGTTACCAAAACTGATGCATGAACTCAATACTTTTCACAAATTGATTAAAGAAATCGGTTACGATTTTAATATTGAGTACCGGATGGGTAGCGGTGCTTATATTTGTGGTGAGGAAAGCGCACTATTTGAGTCAATTGAAGGCAAACGCGGCGAGCCACGTAATAAACCACCTTATCCAACTGTATCAGGTTTATTTGAAAAACCCACCTCGATAAATAACGTTGAGACTCTTGTTACTGCAATGATGATTATTAAGCATGGCTCGAAAAATTTTACACAATATGGAACAAAAGATTCACGAGGATCGAAAGTTTTTTCTGTGTCAGGCGATACTCCGACTCCGGGTATTTTCGAACTGGAACTGGGAATGACTGTACAACAGTTTGTGACTGAATTTGGAGATGGCGACACTAAAGCCGTTCAGGTTGGAGGGGCTTCGGGTTTTTGCGTTCCGAGAAAAAAATTTGCCGAAACAATCATTGGCTTTGAAGGCGTACCGACAGGAGGCTCAATGAAGCTTTTCAATAGTTCAAGATCGATGTACAATGTTCTTCATAATTATCTTGACTTCTTTACTGAGGAATCATGTGGTCAGTGTACTCCATGCCGTGTTGGTTGCCAGCAGTTGCTTTTAGGTGTAGAAAAAGTTAAGAAAGGTGAGGCCAAATCAACTTACCTGACTGAACTTATGAAACTGGCAGATACAATGAAGATTGCTGCTAAATGTGGTCTCGGACAGTCAGTTGGAAATGCGTTTAAATCGATAGTTGGTAACTTCAGGGAAGAGATCATCTATTAAACATTTAATCAAAAACAGAGAATCATGATAAATCTACTTATAAATGACCAGAAGGTCTCGGTTCAGCAGGGAACAACAGTTCTTGCGGCTGCCAAAAAATTAAAAATTAATATTCCAACCTTATGTAATCACGATGACCTTTGTGTTGCAGGAAACTGTCGTGTCTGTGTTGTTGAGCAAAAAGGAGCAAGAACACTTATTGCATCATGTGCAACACCTGTATTTGAGGGTATGGAAATACACACCAACACTCTGAAAGTACGAAATGCACGCAAACATATAATTGAACTGCTACTCTCAGAACACAGATCAGATTGTACAAAATGTTATAAAAACCAGAATTGTGAACTGCAGGCCCTGGCGAATGAATTTGCTTTTGGGGACCATATCTTGCTCGACCTGGTTGAAAATAAGAAATACAATATTGACAGATCTTCTCCATCTTTTGTAAAGGACGACAGTAAATGTATTCGTTGCCAGCGCTGTGTCAGAACATGCGCTGAATTGCAGTCTGTCTCTGCAATTGCTGTAGCCAATAAAGGTGCTCATCAGAAAATTTCGTCATTTCACGACAGACCAATGAGTCATGTTGTTTGTACCAACTGCGGTCAGTGTGTGAACCGTTGCCCCACGGGTGCTCTGGTTGAAAAGACATATATTGACCAGGTTTGGGATGCTATTTATGATCCTGATAAACATGTTGTTGTACAGACTGCTCCTGCAGTAAGGGTTGCACTTGGCGAAGATCTTGGCTACGATCCTGGCGAAAGGGTGACAGGTAAAATGGTAAATGCCCTCCGGCAGCTTGGATTCAACTCTGTTCTTGATACCGATTTTAGTGCCGACCTCACAATTATGGAAGAGGGCACTGAACTCCTTGTAAGACTTAAGAAAGCGCTGGTTGATGGTGATAAGAAAGTCTCCCTGCCAATGTTCACTTCATGTTCACCTGGCTGGATAAAATTTATCGAGCATAAATACCCTGAATTTCTTCCGAATCTTTCTACATGCAAATCGCCGCAACAAATGTTTGGTGCACTGGCGAAAACCTTTTATGCAAGGAAACGTAACATTGACCCTTCAAAAATAGTATCAGTATCTATAATGCCTTGTACTGCGAAGAAATTTGAAGCTGACAGACCCGAGATGAGAGCAAGTGGATTCAAGGACGTCGATTATGTGCTGACAACCCGGGAACTGGCAGTTATGATTAAGCAGGCTGGTCTCGATTTCAGGAACCTTGAAGAAGCAAAATATGACTCAATAATGGGCGACTCAACCGGAGCTGCAGTTATTTTCGGAGCTACTGGAGGAGTGATGGAAGCTGCATTACGTACTGCTTATGAGATTGTAACCGGTCGCGAAGTTCCATTTGGGAACCTTAATATTACGCCGGTTAGAGGAATGGAAGGAGTAAAAGAAGCAACTATTAAAATTGAAGGTTGTGTTGAGGCATGGAAATTTCTTGAAGGCGCAGAACTGAAGGTAGCTATTGCACACGGACTGGCTAATGCCAACAAAATAATGAAGATGGTTAGAGACGGAAAAGCTACTTATCACTTTGTTGAGATAATGGCTTGTCCGGGAGGGTGTATTGGTGGTGGTGGACAGCCTATTCCAACCAACCTGAAGATCAGACAAAAACGTATGGCGGCTATCTATGCGGAAGACGAACACAAAGAGTTACGTAAATCTCATCTTAATCCCGATGTTATTGCAATCTATAAGGAGTTCCTTGACCAGCCTAACAGCCACAAGTCGCACGAATTGCTTCATACACATTATGTGGAACGCGATAACTACTAGAATTACCTGATAAATAGGAAAGTCGGCTGATTATAGCCGGCTTTTTTTATCCGATTATATCGAGAATTTGCTGTATATCAATATCCTTAAGCGGATTATTGCTGGAGATGAAAATATCAGCCAGTTTTGATTTTTTCTCCTGCAATCTTACTATTTTTTCTTCAATACTATCGCTGGTAATGTATCTGTAAACGAATACACTTTTATGTTGACCAATCCTGTGGGCACGGCTTAAAGCCTGCATTTCGGAAGCAGGGTTCCACCATGGATCCAGGATAAAAACATAATCAGCTGCAGTGAGATTAAGACCAACACCCCCGGCTTTAAGCGAGATCAGGAATATTTTGTTTTCAGGATCTAACTGGAAACTGTTTACTATCTTTTCTCTTTTTGTACTGGCTCCTGTCAGCATCGCAAAACGTATTCTCTTCTTCCTTAATTCTTCCGCGTACAGATTAAGATGCTTGACAAATGATGAGAATACCAGTATCTTATGACCTTCTGCAATAACGCTTTCCATATCCTGAAGCACAGTTTCGAATTTACCGGAGCCAAATGCATATTCTTCATTCGCCATTACAGGATGATTGGATAATTGTCTGAGCTTCATCAGTCCCTGGAGAACAACAATGGCAGATTTTTCAAGACCCGTTGATGCAATGCTTTTAAGAATACTGTTTCTGACTGAGGATTTCTCTTCGTCATAGACTTTAAACTGTTCATCTGTCATATCGCAAAAAACTGTCTGTTCAGTAACCGGCGGCAGATCTTGGGCGACCTTCTCTTTGGTGCGTCTCAGGATGAATGGCTGTATTATCTTCCTTAATTTAAGCTCTTTTTCGTCGTCACCCATTTTTTCAATTGGTTTTGCAAATTCTCTTCTGAAAAAAGCAAGATCACCAAGAAGACCCGGGTTAACAAAATTTAATTGGGTCCACAGATCTGTAAGGGAGTTCTCAACAGGAGTTCCTGTAAGGACAAGTTTAAATTCAGACTTGAGTCTGGTCACAGTCTTGTAAAGCATTGACGCGGGATTCTTAATAACCTGACTCTCGTCAAGAATGATGTAATGAAAAGAAAATGAGCTTATTAATTCAATATCCTGTCGGATAGTATGATAACTCGAAAGGATTATATCAAAATTTTGAAAATATGAAGTTGACTTTTTTCGTTGGTTACCCTTGTAACTATAAACTTTCATCTCAGGAACAAATCTTTTTATCTCATTTTCCCAGTTATATACAAGCGATGCAGGTACAATTATTAATGAAGTAAGTTTCGATTTTGAGTATTCAAATAAGTTTAATTCTGGTTTATTACCTTTTTGCTCTTTTGGAGGAATGTTTTCCTTGTTGTATTGAAGCATTGCAAGTGTCTGAATCGTCTTGCCAAGACCCATATCATCAGCAAGACACCCGCCCAAGCCGGCTGTTTGAAGAAAATTCAGCCAGTTAAGTCCATCTGACTGGTAATTCCTCATAGTACAGTTAAGCCCTTTTGGGTACTTAAGAACAGGAATCTGATCGGGAATAAGTAACTTTTCAAGTCTTTCGAACCCATTTCGACCCTCATCATTGAAAGTATCTGAAAGCAATGAAAAGTGTTGCTTGTGAATTCTCAGTGAATCTTCTGTGCATTTGCCGAACTCAAAAATATTTTTGTATTTAGTGAACCACGTTTCCGGTAATATCGCTATTGAACCGTCGGGGAGCTCGTATTCCCTTATTCCATCAAGAATATTTTTTCTGAATCGGACGAACGGAATCCTGTATTCCCCGACCTTAACAATTGCCTTAAGGTCAAACCAATCGTTTACGATCTCACTGCTAATCTCAATTTCAACAGGTTTTAAGTTGTAATTAAGATCAAGCTTAGATGTCAGAACAAAACCATAGTCAGTAATTTCAGAATAATTACGATTGACAATTTCTATTATTGCATACAGCTCATCTTTGTGTTTGCTGTTTGTTGAAACAGGAAAAAAATTAATATCATCATCAGAAAAGAAACCAAGCTCTCCCAGGGTTTCACGACATTGTTTTTCCCAATCAAAATCACGATGATATTTCCTGAATATGAAATTCTCTTCTTTTTTTTCAAATAATGTGAAGGAGATAGAGGGTTCATTTGAATAAATTTTATTCCCCTGGTAATTATATTTCAGTATCATTACAGGGTTCCCATTAAGTCCGGCTCCAAGCTCAAGAATGGCCTCTTTTTCAGGAGTGAATTCAATAATTTCAAAACCAGAGCCCTCAACTTTAAAACTATTTATTGTATTAAGTACAAAACCGCTGAAGTATTTTAATTCAGCTTTTTTTGGAATCAGAATATTTTCTTTAGTGAGGAAAGGTTTCAGCTTGGAACCCGCCACATCTGAAACAAATAATATCCTATGGTCATCTCTGATCAGGCAAGGGGCCATACATATAATATCGACTGAATTCTTCCTCATGTCAATGAGTTTGCCAGCTGATTCGAGACTAAGATTATAGGCGCTTTGTTCCTCATTTCTAATAAATCTGAAAACAGGTTCGGCATTATCTTCGCACATAAAAAGCTGATCCTCAGTATGTAACGTTTCTGCTTTTGTCTTCTGAAAATATAGCGGAATATTTTCGTCCCGTGCGATAGTGAAGCATTTGTAAAGCCTTCTTTCAATATATGGTCTTATAAAGCATTCCTGCTTTTCAGGCGTTATCTTTTCAAGAAATTCCTTTACTGATTTATCTTTGGAAAACAGTTTGAACAGAATCCTGTCGGTATATTCGTTAATAATTTTAACTACTTCGCGTTCTTCTGATGTAAGTGTACCTAATGTGTCAATGTTGGGAAAAGGAGAGAGGCACTCTGATAATTTATAATAACCTCTGTCTGTCTCCTTTTGAATGATATAGGGTAGTATGATGGATCCCCAAAGTCTATGTTGAAATAGAATTAGAGCAAAGAACCTTCCTTTCCTGACTGACCTTGTCTCCAAAATGTTCAATATTAAAAATCATGCAATAATGGTCATTGTTGGTCAATATTCAAAGGATTTTCTTATTAGATTTGTTTGAAGTTTAAAAGAAGTGACTAAAGTGACTAAAGTGCCTGGAGTGACTAAAGTGACTAAAGTGATCCAGTCGCCAGACATATTTTTATGAGGAAGATTATTCACATCGATATGGATGCGTTTTTTGCATCTGTCGAGCAGCTCGACAATCCGGAGCTGAGAGGTAAACCTGTTGCTGTCGGCGGAAGTGGAGAGCGTAGTGTCGTAGCTGCAGCGAGTTACGAAGCAAGAAAGTTTGGTGTCAGATCAGCCATGCCTTCAGTAATTGCCAGAAGGTTATGTCCTGATCTTATATTTGTAAAGCATAATTTCACCAGATATACGGAGGTTTCTGCAAATATTCTGGAGATATTCAGAGAGTATACCGACCTGATTGAACCACTTTCAATTGATGAGGCTTTTCTGGATGTCACAATTGATAAAAAAAATATCGGTTCCGCTACCGTCATAGCCCGGAAAATCAGAAGTGAAATAAAATCCAGAACTGGTTTAACGGCTTCTGCCGGGATTTCAGTGAACAAATTTCTTGCAAAGATAGCCTCTGAAATTAATAAACCTGATGGTCTATTCCTGATCCGGCCCGAAGATGCTGAAAAGTTTATTGAAGATTTGGTTGTAGAAAAGTTTTATGGAATAGGTAAGGTGACTGCACAAAAGATGCATAAACTTGGAATTCACACTGGTGCTGATCTTAAGAAATGGGACCTTGTTTCGCTGGTCAGAAATTTTGGCAAAGCAGGAATCTTCTTCTTTGATATTGTGAGAGGTATAGATGAACGTCCTGTGGAGCCGGACCAGGAACGTAAATCTGTTGGAACTGAACTTACTTATGAAAAAGATCTTACAACACGTTTTGAAGTTATTGCAGAATTATATAAACTTGAAAAAGAATTGATGGTGAGGCTTGAACATTCTGAAACTACCGGAAGAACGATCACCCTAAAGATAAAGTTTTCTGATTTCAGACAGATCACACGGAGTAAAACACTCCTGAATTATATCCGGGATTTTGATACGCTGCACAAAGAAGTTTCAGGAATCCGTAAATCACTTAAGCTCGAAGGATCACGGATCAGACTATTGGGATTGAGTATCTCCAATCTGGAAACTGACGATTGTGAAGACAGACAGCTCTATCTGTTTGAAGAATAATCCAATTCAGGTACAATGAACTCCCTCCCCAACCTTAAATGTATTGTCAGAATAATCCTTCGATTGAGAGATATCTTTCCCCAGTATCATAGCAGAAAGTAAGTATTCTTGATCCTTTAGGAAATTCATTGAGCTTTTGATTAACTGCTGCTAATGATGCTCCTGAAGATATTCCAATAAATAATCCCTCTTCTTTTGCTGCTCTTTTTGTAAATGTAAATGCCTCTTCTTTGGTTACTCTGATTATCCCATCAAGCAGATCAGTTTTTAAAATTGAAGGTATAAAACCCGCGCCAATTCCCTGTAATGGATGAGGCCCCGGGGAACCACCGCTCAATACCGGAGATAAATCCGGTTCAACTGCATATACTTTCAGTTTTGGGAATGCTTTTTTTAATACCTCAGCACACCCGGTTATGTGTCCACCGGTACCTACGCCGGTAATCAGATAATCGAGGCCATCAGGAAAATCATTTAGGATCTCCTGTGCTGTAGCAGTCTTATGAATATTGGTATTAGAGGGATTGTCGAATTGCATCGGCATCCATGACTCAGGTGTTTCGGATACTAACTCTTTGGCGCGTTCTATGGCGCCTTTCATTCCTTTTTCACGAGGAGTCAGAACAAACTCCGCACCGTAGGCGCTCATTATTTTTCTTCTTTCAAGCGACATTGATTCGGGCATAACAAGTATAAGTCTGTAGCCTTTCACTGCTGCCACAATACCCAGACCAATACCAGTATTCCCCGATGTTGGCTCAATAATTACACTGTTGGGTTTTAATATTCCCTTTTTTTCTGCATCCTCTATCATTGACAATGCAATACGGTCCTTTATACTTGCACCAGGGTTATTTCTCTCAAGTTTGATCCAAACTGAATAATGCGGATCAAAAAGCCGGTTGATTTTCAAATGAGGTGTGTTACCTATTGATTCGAGAATTGAATTTAGTTTCATGATGTTATAGTTTTGTAAAAGTTTGTTCAGATAATAAAGTTTATAGGTTCCTGAAAACCAGTCTGGTTTCTCACTATTATTTCGCTTTTATGATAAACCACTGAAAAAGGTGCAATACTCTCTGTAAGCCACACATTACCACCGATAACACTGTTCCTGCCAACAACTGTCTCTCCACCCAGAATTGTACAACCGGAATACAGAACAACATTATCTTCAATTGTGGGGTGTCTTTTTTTTGACGCTTTACTCTTATCCACACTCAGGGCGCCAAGTGTAACTCCCTGGTATAGTTTTACATTATTTCCAATCAATGCAGTTTCTCCAATTACAATACCTGTACCATGATCAATGGAAAAAGGACTACCAATTTCAGCCAAAGGGTGAATATCGATCCCTGTAACTTTATGAGAATATTCTGTTATCATTCTTGGAAGCAGAGGAACCGATAACTTTGCCAGGGAATTTGCAACACGGTAGCAAAATATTGCAAAGAAACCCGGATAAATAGCAATAACCTCGATAAGTTGTTTTGCTGCCGGATCAGATTCAAGAATAAATTCTGCGTCTTTAAGCAGTGTCTTTTTTATATTTTCAAGATTTTCAAAAAAATTATTTGCAATCTTCTCTTTTTCATTAGTCAAGCCGATTAATAATCCGAGTAATAGAATCTGTGAATAATTGAGACTATTCTCATTTTCTGAGTCTGAATAGGAATTAGTAGATGGAAAAAGAAGTCTGAAAATCGACTTGATTGTTTTCTCCACTGCTTTTTTATCAGGTATCGTATAATCAGCCATCTGTATAAATTATTATCTTGTTTTGTTTTGTTCTGTAAATGTACAACACTTAACTTCAAAAAGTGTTGTATATTAATTTACTATCTTACAAGTTATATAATTTATTTTTACCAAAATCATCTATAAGATATTAATTGCCTGCTCGATATCGTTTTTAATATCCACGATATTTTCAATACCTACAGATAGTCTCAGCACCCCGGGTACAACACCTGAACTTAGTTGTTCTTTTTCGGACAGTTGTGAGTGGGTAGTTGAAGCAGGGTGAATAATCAAAGTTTTAGCATCACCCACATTTGCGAGGTGACTGATAAGTTTTAGATTGTTTACCAGTTTATCAGCTGCCTCTTTTCCGGCTTTAACTTTGAACGCAAGAACACCTCCAAAACCATGTTTCAGGTATTTTTTACCTAATTCGTGATAAGGACTGCCGGGCAATCCCGGATAATCAACATATTCTATTTTAGGATGTTTCGAAAGCCAATGTGCCAACTCCAGAGCATTGTCAACATGTTTCTGTACCCTGAGTGATAACGTTTCAAGTCCAAGCAGAAGAAGAAATGCATTGAACGGACTCAGAGTCGATCCATAGTCGCGTAAACCTTCAACACGTGCCCGAATAATAAAGGCGATATTTCCGAATGGGCCCGGCGTACCAAACACATCCCAGAATTTAAGACCGTGATAACCTTCAGAGGGTTCGGTAAATTGAGGGAACTTCCCATTTGCCCAATTAAAATTTCCGCCGTCAACTATTACACCTCCAATACTTGTACCATGACCCCCAATCCATTTTGTGGCCGATTCAACTACAATATTGGCCCCATGTTCAAATGGGCGGAATAAATACCCTGCAGCCCCAAATGTATTGTCGACAACCAGTGGGATATCATGTTTTTTTGCGATGGCAGCTATTGCATCAAAATCAGGGATATTAAATCTTGGATTTCCGATTGTCTCAAGATAAATGGCTTTCGTATTAGTATCGATCAGCTTTTCAAAATCAGCTGGTTTATCGCCGTCAACAAATTTTACACCGATGCCAAGTCTTTTAAACTGAACCTTGAACTGGTTATATGTCCCGCCATAAAGATATGATGTGGAAACCAGGTTGTCTCCCGTCTGCAGAATATTGGTTAGAGCTATAAACTGGGCAGCCTGACCCGATGCTGTTGCCAGAGCTGCCACTCCTCCTTCAAGAGCAGCGATCCGCTTCTCAAAAACATCTGTGGTCGGATTCATTAGTCTGGTATAAATATTTCCAAATTCTTTCAGACCAAACAGATTGGCTGCATGTTCGGAATTATTAAAAACATACGATGTAGTCTGATAAATCGGAACTGCTCGCGAATTGGTCGTTGGGTCAACAACCTGACCTGCGTGTAACTGCAGTGTGTCAAAATGTAAATTTTCCTGTGCCATAATATTTAACTTATTTAGATACAAAGATTGAACCTTAAATCGATGTAAAAAATCCCCTGTTTATGGCATTTTTCATATACCATAAATATGGTAGAACGACTAAATATGGTATTCAATAGTATCTATCCAACCTGCCTTGATAGAATACATAATCAATTCGGAGATGCTTGTAACACCCAGCTTTCTGAAAATATTTTTACGGTGGGTTATTACTGTGTGGAAACTGATAAACTTACGTGAAGCAATTTCTTTTGTAGTCAGTCCGTCAGAGATCAGTCTTACGATTTCAATTTCAGAAATTGTCAATTGGCCGATACCCTCAATGGGGCTCTTCTTTTCATTAACTTCAAATAATAAATCGAGCAATTCATTTGAATAATATTTTTTCCCTTTAAGTGTTGAATCTATTGCTTCAATTAATTCTTCCTTATCAGCTGTTTTTAAGATAATATCATTTATGCCGGCTGAATTCAATTCATGAAGATCAGCCTTACTTATGCTATTAGAAATAACTAACATTTTAAGATGGGGAAAACTGATTTTAATCTCCTTCAATTCAGAAATTCCGGAAATATCAATCATCAGGTGGTCAAGTATTAACAAGGATATATTTTCCGTTTTCAGTGCCTTTATAAGCTCACTCTTTTCCGTAACAACTTTGTTGACATTAAAACGTCCCTCGCTTTGAAGAATGAACTTCAGCGATTCGGTAATTAAGAATTGGCTGTCTGCAATCAGCACCTGGATGGGAGTTTCATTCACATTCATTTCGGAATTTTTCAATTATCATTCCATAAGGCTATACAAAATCAGGAATAGTTAAGAGAGATATTATATAACAAGGTTAAACAGATTCTCCATCTTATGTACTTTCTGAAGGTAGTTGATTACTGTTATGCTTCTGTTACCTGACCGACAATAAAAAACAACCGCATCTTTACCGGAAAAAAGTTTGACCCTTCTGCTTACGTCATAATGGGGTATCGCAATTGTTTTAAACCCGATGTCATCATTATCTTCCTTGTCTCTCAGATCAATTACAAGGATTCCCGGGTTTTTTGAAAGCATTTTCAGTAGCGTTTCAGCAGAAATATCCTTAACTGACTTATTATCACATAAGCTATTATCTTCATATTCTCCAAGTTCTGTAATTTCAGATAAAACAGGATTTCTTTCAAATGTTGAAATCAGGGAATTAAAATTCAATGTATCAATCATAAAGATTTTCCCCGACAGAACTCCATCAAGTCCAAGTATAATTTTGAAAACTTCTGTTGCCTGTAATGAACCTATCATACCCGGAATAGAACCAATTACCCCAAATTCTTCGCAAGAAGGAACCTCGAGAGGATGAGGAGCCTCAGGGTATAAACATCTGAGTGTAGGCCCATTTTTGTAATTGAGTACCATCAATTGCCCGGAAAATTTATGGATTGCGCCATAGACTAATGGTTTATTCAGTATGACACACGCATCATTGATCAGATAACGTGAAGCAAAATTATCAGTGCAGTCAACGATTATATCATACGGAGAGATAATTTTCAAAGCAGATTGTTTATCCAGCCTGATAAAATGCATGTTGAAAGTAACTTCAGGATTTAGAAGTTTAAGTCTTTCTCTGGCTGCCAGAGGCTTAGGCTTGCCTATATCCTTTAAAGAATATAATACCTGCCGGTTTAAATTGGTCTCATCTACCCAGTCATTATCCACGATACCCAGCGTACCGACTCCGGCTGCAGTCAGATATTGAAGCACAGGACAACCCAGAGCACCGGCACCGACAACCAATACAGATGATCCTTTTATTTTCTCCTGACCTTCTTTACCTACTTCAACCAGACGTATTTGTCTGCTGTATCTGATTTTCTCATCTTCGGTTAACGAAGTATTACAACGCATCCTTTAATAGTTTGTTGAATGATTACTTTATATGGGGTTTCTGATAATCTTTTTTCTCAGACTCCGATAAGACTTCATTCATTGAGCCTGTTCTGTACCCGCTTAAGTCAATTGTGATGTAGTTGAAACCTGATTTCTGACAAATTTCTGCCAGTATACTTTTTATACCCCAGGCTTTATCCATTTCAGCTGGAATAAATTCAAACCGCGCAAGATTCTCATGGCTCCTTATCCTGAACTGAGTGAACCCAAGTTTCCTGACCTCAAATTCTGCTATCGCGAGTCTGTCGAGTTTGATTTTAGTGATCTTTTCACCATAAGGGAATCGTGAGGCAAGGCATGCATAAGATTGTTTCGTGGCAGTTGGCAGATTCAATATTGCTGAGAAATGCCTGATATCGTTTTTTGTAAATCCCGAATCTGCCAGCGGAGAAATAACACCTTTCTCAAGCTTTGCTTTCATCCCCGGACGGAAGTCTTTCAGGTCATCTGCGTTACTGCCGTCAAAAACTGCTTCGTAGCCTTCCTGGGAAGCAATATATTTTATTTTCCCAAACAGCTCACTCTTGCAATAATAGCATCTGTCAGGAGGATTATCTGAATATCCGGGAATATCGATCTCCTCTGAAACAATAATCTTATGCTTTATTCCCAGTAAGTTTGCAAGTGATTTTGCTTCTTCAAGTTCATAAAAGGGATAAGTACTTGAAGTAGCTGTGACCAATAAAAGGTTATCACCATAAACATCTTTTGCAATTCTGGCAAGAAAAGTACTGTCAACTCCGCCAGAAAAGGCTATTACAGCGCTATTAGCTTCTTTGAGCCTGGTTTTTAGAAGGATTAGTTTTTCTTCCATAATTTAATTGTTTTGACTTATTTGCTTACTATTGCGTCCCTGACGGGAGATGGATTCGTTCATGCCAACTAAATTATAATTCGCTATACTGATAAATATTTCAATTGCAAATATAAGAGTAAAAATGATCAGCTTTACCAGGTGGGGGAATTTGGATCTTCTGCCTGAGATTTTTTAAAATTTAATTTTCGTTAGTTTTTTAAAACCTCAATTTCAATTGAAGTTAAATTTTGCAAATTATCATTTATCGGGCAACGATTCTTAACTATTTTAATCCAACTTTTTAACAATTCGGGGGTGACCTCAGCATAGGGTTTTAACATTACCTGAATATTTTTAAACCCAGCTCGTTCTGTGAATGATTTCCCAAATAGCCTGTCTGGGTTTAAGTTTCCATTGACTTCAATTTCAAGTTTATCTAACTTAAATCCTAACTCATCTGCAATCAGATGTCCCATAACATTTAAACAACCAGCATAGCTCGCCAATAAATATTCTACAGGGTTTGCACCATGATTTGTTCCACCTAATGTTTGAGGTTCATCAATAACAATTTTAAAGCTACGAGCTTCTGCTACAAATTTAGTGGGGTTTTCACTAGCTCCTTTAATAGAAAAATTCAAATCTGCCATAATTTATTAATTTAAAATGAATAATCAGGTGGTCAATAATTTATTGCATTGGAAAGGTCTTCGATCAAATCTTCAGCGTCTTCAATTCCTACAGAAAGCCTGATAAGATCTTTTGTAACTCCAATTGCGTTTCTTTGCGCTTCTGGTATTGAGGCGTGTGTCATTGCTGAGGGATAGCAGATCAATGATTCGACACCACCCAGACTTTCTGCAAGAGATATTATCTTTAATTTCTTAAAAAATGAGTTTGCAGCTTTCTGATCACCTTTATCTAATTTAAAAGAAATCATTCCACTAAATCCTGTCATTTGTTGTTTTGCAAGATTATGGAATGGATCGGATGGTAATCCCGGGTAATAAACCTTATTTATTTTCGGATGACTTTCAAGAAAATAGGCTATTTGGAGAGCATTTTCTTCATGCTTTTTCATCCTTACCGAAAGGGTTTTTATACCTCTCAGCGTCAACCAACAGTCAAATGCACCAGGAACGGCCCCGATAGCATTTTGCAGGAATTTTAATCTGGTATACCATTCTTCATCATTAACAATTAACGCACCCCCGATTAAATCCGAATGGCCACCAATGTATTTTGTGGTACTGTGTATAACCAGATCTGCGCCTAAAAGCAAAGGTTGTTGAAAATAGGGTGAGGCAAACGTATTATCAACAACAACCTTAATGTTATTCTTGTGCGCAATTGCTGACACCTTCGCAATATCAATAATACGTAATAGTGGATTTGTTGGAGATTCAATCCAGAATATTTTAGTTGCTTGCTTAATTGCTTTCTCAAAATCTATTGTATTGCCTCCTACATAACTGAACTGAATGCCGTAAGGTTTAAAAACCTCCTCAAACAACCTATAAGTACCGCCGTACATATCTTCGGCAGCAATAATATGGTCCCCGGGTTTAAGCGTTGAAAGAACGGCATGTTCAGCTGCTAATCCTGATGAGAAGGCTAGTGCAAATCTGCCATTTTCAAGGGAGGCAAGACATTCTTCCAAAGAGTTGCGTGTCGGATTTCCGGATCGTGAATAGTCGTATCCTTTGTGTACATTTATTTCATCCATCTTATAGGTCGAAGTCTGATAAATAGGTATAACAACGGCGCCGGTTGCTTTGTCAGGCATTTGTCCTGCATGAATGGTTTTTGTATTAAATTTCATTCCTGGAAAATTTTATTTTTGTTTAAGTAATTTATCAAATCAATTTTTGTGATCAGTCCTATGAACCTGCCCTTATCTACAATAATAGGGACCATTCCCGATGAAAGGATATCTCTGACATCTGAAATTTTATCGTTTGGAGATAAGGTCACAAGGTTGGTGGCCATAATATTCTTTACCTGAGAGCAAAAAGGATCTGGTTTAGAAACCAGCGCTTCTAATAGATCCGATTCATCAATAATGCCTACAACTGACGTTCCATGGATAACAGGAAGCTGCGAAATATCATATAATTTCATTTTTTGATATGCATTTTTTATCAGATCATCCGGTTTCAAACAGATAACTTCGCTATCGGAAAACCTGCGTGTAACTATGTCTTTAAGATTACCATTTTGGATATGTTTTGAAAACCCATTATCGCGCAACCAGAATTCGTTGAACATTTTTGTCAGGTATTTATTACCGCTATCGCATACAAACGTCACTACATTTTTGGGTTGCAGTTGTTCTTTGCAATATTTTAAAGCAGCAGCAATAAGGGTTCCGGAAGAAGATCCTGCAAGTATTCCTTCTTCACGAAGTACTTTATGCGCCATTATGAAACTCTCCTCATCGCTTATTGTATACGCTTTTTTTGTTAGTGAGAAATCAGCTATCGGAGGAATGAAGTCCTCCCCAATGCCCTCAACAAACCACGAACCAGCTCCGCTAAAAGCTCCATTCGTTACAAAGTCTTTTATAACAGAACCTTGAGGATCTGCAACTACCATCTCGACATCAGGTTTAACCTTCTGAAAATAATGAGTCAGACCGGTAAGTGTACCTGACGACCCTATTCCACAAACCACTGCATCAACGTTACCATCTAACTGTTTGAAAATTTCCGGTCCGGTTGTTGTTTCATGAGCTAATGGATTGGCGGGATTTCCAAATTGATTAATATAAAAAGCATTTGGGATTTCACCGGCAATTCTCCCGGCCATATCCTGATAGTATTCCGGATGACCTTTGTTAACATCAGAACGGGTCAGAATTACTTCAGCGCCCATCGTTCGCAGAAGGTTTATTTTCTCCTGACTCATTTTATCCGGAATCACCAGAATTACTTTATATCCTTTTATCCGGGCTACTAAGGCTAATCCAATACCCGTGTTCCCGGCAGTAGCTTCAATGATAACTCCACCAGGTTTAAGTTTACCACTGAGTTCAGCATCATTTATCATTGATATCGCTATCCGGTCTTTGATAGAACCACCCGGATTCTGATTTTCAAGCTTGACAAACAACCGGCATAAACCTGTATCCTGTTTTCGGAGTTCTACCATTGGGGTATTTCCTATTGTTTCAAGGATATTATTATTTACGAATGAATTATTCAGCATAACTCAACTATTAAATTTACCATTACCCAGGTTAGAATTACTTAAGTCACCCATAACATCACATATCCTTGTATCGTGTCCTCCGGTAAATTGGCAGCAGACTCCACAACTACATTAGCGCCATATTAAGAGAATGACATTTAATTTTATGGTACAAAGATTTGGTATAATTGGAGTTAAGACAATACCACTCTTATGGTATATTAGTACCATGTTTAGGGTATATAATAATAA
>JADGPT010000209.1 GCA_017882345.1 Bacteroidales bacterium | reverse complement strand
TAACAAAAAATGGCACTTTTAATTTTAAGCTTGTCCGGTAATATTTCATTAAATCATAATAAAACAAAACAAAATAAAGAATCCTGCTGTCTATCTCAATTGAAAACCGCAGGATTCTTTGGCTAAAAGTTTTGAATTTATCTGATTTTTAAAATGTTAAGCTATGTGATTCTATCATGATCAGGTCACCTGTTAACCAAAAACTTATAAATAATCACGTAACGCCTGAATATTACTAATTATTAGCGTTACCCTGAAAGTTAAAGGAAATACCCCTCTTTACCTTATCTTTTTCGACAGTAAGTCGGAAATGCTCTTCTACATTACTATTATTATGGTCGCGGTAAAACTTTATAATCTCTTTGTCACCCACAACTTTCCAGTCTTTATACTGACTTTTTGCCAGTGCCTGTTGAATATTTGCCGGCATAGCTACATTATTAGCTGTCTCTCTGCTTTCAATAAGATCTCCGTTTGCTGCATAAATTGCCCAAAGATCATGACCCTCTTTGTTTTTTAGGGTTACTTCATAGCGATCGAGCTTAATATCCGATGCACCAACATCATATACCCATCCATATTCCTTCAAAGCATAAGGGAACTTTGACCATGTAACCGGATTGCTCAAGTCAAACTGGGTTTGAGCTGCTTTGAGAACTGCGGCAGGAACCTGATCTTTTGTAATAGTAGTATTTACAATTGGTACACGATCATTAATATTATAATCATGATCAACCTGTCCCAGCAATGGGAATATAAATGCTGAGAATGCCAAAATTGAAATCAATAATTTTTTCATAATTTTTAAAATTTTTAATTGTTAACCTATTTCATGTAATTATAATCAATTCTTTTGAAGAATAGTTTAAATAAGTATGCATTACAATTATTTCAAATAAAATATTTAATGAATTCTGTTTAAGCTTCTCCTGAGTTAAGAATGATTTCTAAAAATTCAAGCAGGATTCAATACGCCTAAACATAAAAACTAAGATTCTGATTTAAAATAATTTATTTCCCCATGTCATAGTAAAACCTTTCATGAATGATCTGGTCGCCTTTCCATTTCTGTACAGCTACCTCTTCCATTTTGTTTCGTTTTCCATCCTTCATAGTAACATCCATCCATGATTCAACCATTGTTGTTGCCTCTTTCTCGTTAGAAGTGATAGCTTTTACACCGCTTCCGTGAACATCTTTGATCATGTTCATGAATTCTATCTCGAATTTCCGATTTGCGTCTTTTCCTTTACGGGATTCCCCTGAGGCTTCTACCATCTCAACATCTTTATGATAGTATTTTTCAAATGCTTCAAGCATTTTTCCCTGTGCCGACATATCGTATATGTCTTTTGCTTTGTCATAGTAACTCATATTATATAGAATTAGTTATTTTACAGGAAACAATTTAATATGAAGAAAGTTTAAAAATCGATAGACTTTTCCTTACAGTTAATATATTAATATGTTACAGTGTTTCTTTTCCTCTTTTGCATTTTATTTTCTATTCTTTCCTGCATTACCGAGCCATAACAAAGCATCAATAACTAATTTATCCTGGATTTCATTATTTATTGTAAAAATAGGAGAAAAACGGGAAAGTCCTCACAGACTTTCTATATTTACACCCTGCCTTCCTGATCAATACATCTTTAATAATATATGATTTTTTAGTTATACGTTTAGCATCCTTTCTGAGATCAGTACAGGTAAAATCTAATAACAACCAAGCCAAAACTCCATGTTTCATACGATAATAACTCTGGCTTTTATTATTCCCAATATTTACGTGTTCCTGCGCGTATGGCAGCTTTTTATCAATAATGGTTACAAAGTACATTATACTTTGATATATATTCTCTTAGCCTCGATTTATCCTGTCAGTAATCTCTTTTCTGAAAGTGATTCAGGCTTTATGGCAAACTTTCTGATAGCTGCAGCCAATTACATTCTGCCATTTTACCTGTACCTGTTTCTTTTCGTCCTGGTCTTCGATATTTTCCTGCTTATTAACCGCCTTTTTAAAATAATTCCTGCTGAAAAATTAAAGAATAGCCGATTTAAAATTTCAGGTTTATCAATGATTTTAATTCTTTCAATAGTAGTGGTTGTTGCCGGAATTTTAAACTTTAATATAATCAGGACTTCAGAGTACAAGATTGATATTCCTGCCAAATCATCCGCGATAAGTCATCTGAAAATAGCATTCGTCGCTGACTTTCATCTTAAGAAGGGAACAAATATCAATTTTGTAGTAAGGTTTGCCAAAAAAGTAGAAATGATCAATCCCGATCTTATGATCTTTGGTGGTGATATAGTTGAAGGAGACAGGGAGGGTGAAAACCTGGTTCCGTTCGAGCAGGTTCTTGCAGGAATAAAAGCCAAATATGGGGTTTTTGCGGTCCTTGGGAATCATGAGCATTATGCAGGATGGGATAAAGGGAGTTTTTTTGATAAAGCCGGCATGAAAGTTTTAAGTGATACAAATGTTGTTTTAGCTAATTCATTTAACCTTCTCGGGAGGAGCGACAGCCATATAATAACAAGAAAACAAATAGGAGAACTGTTAAAATCTGTAAAAGACTCATTCCCGGTTATACTGATCGATCATCGCCCTACAGAAATCGATCAGGTTAGCAGGACAGTTGTTGATGTTCAGTTATCGGGACACACACATAACGGACAACTGTTCCCTATCAATCTTATTACAAGACAGGTATATAAGCTATGCTGGGGCTATAAAAAAATAGGGAATACACATTTTTTCGTCACTAGCGGGATTCGTTTATGGGGACCACCTGTGCGCACAACCGGTAAATCTGAGATAATGGTGATTGATGTAAGTTTTACCCGAAAATGATCTGATATTTTTCGTTTCACGTTTTTCGTTTCGCGTTTTTAATTATTCTGTACTCGATTCTCCCGGTTAATTCCTGTCTGTAATTTACTAAATTCGTTTATTTTTGATACTTAATTGAAATATTTTTTACAATGAACCAGGAAAAAGTAATTGTTGGATTCATAGGCTCAGGAGGTATCGCTCGCTCTCATGCATATTCACTCAATTCATTGCAATATTTTTATAACGATTCCCCGGAAATTAGCCTGGAGTCAGTTTGCTCGGCCACAGATGAGAGCAGAAACTCTTTTGCCAAACGTTTTGGATTCATCAGATCATCTGATTTACAGGACTTTGTTGGAGATAATAAGATTAACACTGTCTTTATTCTAAGCCCCAATAAAGTACACAATGAACACTTGAAAGCAGTTCTTGGAATGAGTGGATTGAAGCGGATATATCTTGAAAAGCCTGTGTGTTCAACTCTTGAGGAAGAGAAAGCAATTGCCGGATTAATTCAAAAACATTCAGGGATCAAAATTCAGGTTGGTTTTCAATTCCTTTTTTCGGCAACGATAAAGGAGATGTTAGGTCTCTGGAAATCAGGGAAACTAGGTAACCCAATTCATTTCGATCTGAAATATTATCATAGTGATTATCTCCGCAAAGAGTACCGTGACAAACGTGCATCGCGTTTGACATCTGCACCTGATGGCGGCGCTATGGCCGACCTTGGTTCTCATTCCTTGAGCCTGTTGATTGCTTTTCTGGGTAACCACCTTAAGATCACAGGTGCTTTACAGGGTGGCCACTTCGGGGATGTGAGACAAGATTCGGATCTTTTCAGTCTGATTTCTGTTTATGATGATACATCAGGTGCTGTCGGGACACTTTCTGCAAGTCGTATCAGTTCAGGAACAGGTGATCATTTCTCAGTTGATTTTTATGCTAGGGAAGGTTCATTACGTTACTCCTCTCAGTCCCCTGACTGTTTCGAGTATTATACGGAGGAGTCTGGTATGTGGAACAAACGTATAGTTGGGAGCAGTTATAAACCAGTAAGCAGTTTCCCTTCTGCACATGTACCTTCCGGGTGGCTGAGATCTATGATCCATGCCCATTATGTTTTTCTTACGGGTAATGACCATAATGAGTTTGTACCTGATATTGAACACGGGCTGGCAGTTCAGAGATTGGTGACTCAGACGGCAGAACACCTTAAAACATTCAGGGAATCGACAAAAAAAGGTTAACCAAGCTTCGTTCTACGTTTCTTCTTGTTTTCACTTTTTACCCCCCAACCCCCCAAATGGGGGGCTTTGTCCTATTTCCTTTTGTCTTTTGTCTTGATTTCTCCTTTCTCCTTTCTGGTTCCTGATTTATCCGATACCGGCCAATGAAACTTCGGAATTTTAAATCCATTTGATTTTCTTTTTTGAAAAAGAAGAAGGAAAGGTTTTTAACGTAATGAAATAAAGACATGTATGAAAGCAACCAGATGTAATTTTTTTATAATATACATTACGGCTAATTTACATAAAAATAAGAATTGGTATATGGGAAAGAAGATGTAATTTTAAATGGTGAAGTACCATGTATTTCAAATGTGGTATTCAGTTATGATTGACGATAAACTTCATTAATTTATTACTAACACAATCAGGAAATGATATCAAAAGTTTTGTATTGGATTCCGAGGGTTTTGACAATACTTTCAATTCTCTTTATGACAATGTTTTCGTTTGATGTGTTCGGCGGTGATGAATCTCCTGGTGCGAAGATGCTGGGGTTCCTGATTCATAATATCCCGGTTCTGATACTAATTGCAATTTTGATCATTGCATGGAAGTGGGAAGTTGCCGGAGGAGCTCTTTTTATAGTGGCCTCAATTACTGGTACGTTTTTT
>JADGPT010000208.1 GCA_017882345.1 Bacteroidales bacterium | reverse complement strand
GTTTTGAGGGTGCTTTGAGTACTGGTCTGGATCTTAAAAAAGTCTGGATGACATCAGGATACCCAGATGTGAGAGAAACACATAAACGCTATGAAACATTAGGACCAGTACCGATGGATTATGAGTATGCTCCCGGTTTAAAATATCCCGGTGACCCTAATTGTAAAGACCCAAACGAAACGGAAGGATGTAGGTGGGATATGTACTTTGAGGATGCTGATTAAAATATAAGCACAGGGTGGAATCAACTCCCCGAAGTAGCGATAGGTAAACCCGGAAATAATCAACCAGGGTTTTTACTTAAAAAAGACCAGTTATAACATGAGACTGGGAAAAGGTTGGGAAAGTATACCATTTGGAAACAACAAAGCCCCTGATATTCAGAGGCATTATGTGTTTTGTTTGGCGGTGCGGACGGGACTCGAACCCGCGACCCACGGCGTGACAGGCCGTTATTCTAACCAACTGAACTACCGCACCAATTGTAAAACGAGTTGCAAAATTAAGCTAATTTTTAACTCCGCAAAATTATTTTCGAAAAATATTATCTGTTAATTTCTTACAACCTATATTATCTAATTACTTGTAATACACTATCATCTAGGTATCTAACGGCTTGAAGAAGCTGAAATTCACTCCTCCGTAATTCCGATGCTCAAAAAATAATTTATGATCTGTAAAACTAATATCCCTGGGGTGTTCAAGTATAAAGAATCCATCTTTTTTAATCACACCTGCCTGCGTAACAAGGTCCGGCAACTCCTTGAGCCAGGAAAGTTCATACGGGGGATCTGCAAAAACAATGTCATATCTGACTGAACATGTTTTTAAATAAGCGCTAACGTCAATATGTATTGCCTTTACATTTTTAAGCTCAAGCTCTTTTAGTATTTTTTTGATTCCCGATATATGTCTCAGATCTTTTTCAACAAGATGAACAAATGAAGCTCCTCGTGATGCAAATTCGTAACTTATACTGCCCGTTCCGGAAAAAAGATCTAAAACGTCAATAGCTTCAAAATCGACTCTGTTATTCAGTATGTTAAATAAACCCTCCCGGGCAAAGTCTGTCGTTGGCCTTGCTTTAAAGTTTGAGGGAGGATTGATCCTCCTGCCTTTGAATCTGCCTCCTATTATTCGCAATTTACAACATTAAAGAGATTAATAAACCGATGAAGCTCCGTATCATTAAACACATAACTGAATGTGAAATTCCCGGATGGCTTTGAAAATTTTATATTCCTTATATATAATGAAAAGCTGGACGAAAGATCATCATATTTTTCAGTTAACCCACTGAAATATATTGTCTCTTCCTGTTTGATACCCAGATTTTTAAAAGCGTTCAGAACATAATAGAGTATGTCTGAGATATTACGGTAAGCAAATGAATTACAAAACTTCAGGATATTATTGTTAAAGACAATCAGATTGAAAAAATCCCTTTCAACATGGGCATGGATATAATTACCATTCACTCTTTTCCTGATTGCAGAAGTATGTTCCAATAATAATTTAATATGATGATGAGGATGTACTCCGGGATAAAACCTATTTATGAGTTCAATGATTGGCTTTGATACTGAGAACACAAGAAATGCATCCGGATCACTTGTTTTGTCTGCTAAAACAATATTGTCTTCTTCCAGAATATGATTGAAAGAGAAATATTCATCTTTTTTAGCGGGGTCATACAGCGGCGTTGGGACAAGTGTAAACTTAGATGAAGGCACAATGCAATTTATCTTCTTATATCGCTTAGTCAGAAAATCATCATTGCGCAACAACTCACTTATTTTATCTGCACTCAGGTACTTGTTCTCATCAGCCCCGAAGGACCTGACCAGAACAAATTTATTTCTGATTGAATCGAGAAGACAAAACGATAATCCATCGGGACTTATCTGAACAGATAACTCATAGTTTTCTGTAGAGTTAATATCTAGCGTTTCATCAAAAAGTTCAAGAAATGGCATTTCTTAATGTTATCAGGATTGGTTAAGTTTACAAACAAAAATAGGAAAAATATTCAAGCAGCAGGATGTGATTCTGCTAAATACTCATGCGAGATACTATTATATACAATAATCTTTGTAAGAATCTGGGAAATACACCCACTGAAGACCAGTCTGATGCATTAAAGAAGATTGCAGCATATATCTGCGATAACAATAACAACGTGATTTTCCTTATGACCGGTTATGCCGGTACCGGTAAAACGAGTGTAATAAGTTCTGTTGTTAAAACTCTCGATATGCTGCGGATGAAATCAGTTCTTCTTGCTCCTACAGGAAGAGCTGCAAAAGTTCTTGCATCATATTCCGGGCGGCCGGCATTTACTGTCCATAAAAAGATATACAGACAGAAATCCTCCAAAGACGGGTTTGGCAGCTTTTCCCTGGATAGGAATCTTCATAAGGATGCTTTTTTCATCGTCGATGAAGCTTCCATGGTTGCTAACAGTTCAGGAGATTCATCATTGTTCGGTAGTGGGAGGCTTCTCGATGATCTGATTGAGTTTGTCTATTCAGGCATTGATTGCAAGCTGATACTTGTGGGTGATACTGCCCAGTTACCCCCTGTTGGTTCAATTGTCAGTCCGGCCCTGGACACTACTGCGCTTGGAGGATATGGATTCGGATTGATTTCGTGCGAACTGAAACAGGTTGTCCGGCAGAGTGAAACATCAGGAGTCCTCATGAACGCTACCCGTGTCCGGTTGCAGGTGGCAGAAAGCAACCTTGTTCACCCATCAATTGATTGCATTAATTACAAGGATACCATAAGAATAACCGGTGAAGAACTGATAGACGAAATATCAACAGCTTATGGAACCTCTGGTATGGAGGGAACAATTATAGTTGTTAATTCAAATAAACAGGCGAACCGTTACAATCAGGGGATTCGTAACACGATCTTTTTCAGGGAGGAAGAGATAAGTCCGGGTGATATGGTTATGGTGGTGAAGAATAACTATTCAATTATTGAAGAAGATGAAGAAGGTGCCGGATTTATTGCAAACGGGGATATCGCGGAAGTAAGAAAAATAAAGAAATATGAGGAGCGATATGGATTTCGCTTTGCAGATATGGTACTGAAGTTTCCTGACTATAATCTTGAAATTGATGCCAAGGTTATGATGGATGTGTTACATCTTGATACGCCGGCATTACCTTCAGAGAAAAATAAAGAGCTATACCAGAATATTTTGGCAGATTATATAAATATCAAGAGCAGGAGAAAGCAATTTGAGGCAGTGAAAAATAACCCGTATTTTAATGCTCTTCAGATAAAATTTGCTTATGCTGTTACATGTCATAAGGCCCAGGGCGGCCAGTGGGAGAGGGTATTTATCGATCAGGGTATGTTTAACAGGAACGAAATAACGATTGACTACCTTCGCTGGTTCTATACAGCATTAACACGGTCGACAGATAAGGTATATCTCGTAAACTTTTCGGAAGATTGGTTTAAATAAATATTATATTTTATATAACTTTCCAAACAAAAATATGAAATCATATCGCAAAGAACTTTGGTTCGAAATACCCACCCGGCGAGCCTTTGTAAATATTACAGGACAGGTTGAAAAGTGTTTAAATGAATCAGGTATTAAAGAAGGACTAATACTCGTTAATGCAATGCATATAAGCGCTTCCGTCTTTATTAATGATGACGAATCCGGTCTTCACCAAGACTTTGAAGTGTGGTTAGAAAAGCTCGCACCTGAAAAGCCCTATTCACAATACAAGCACAACGGATTTGAGGACAATGCTGATGCCCATATTAAACGTACTTTAATGGGTAGGGAAGTGGTAGTTGCAATTTCCGCGGGAAAATTTGATTTTGGCCCCTGGGAGCAAATATTCTATGGTGAGTTTGATGGAAAACGAAGAAAACGGGTGTTGGTAAAGATTATTGGAGAATAAATCAACAGTCTTTTAAGTCATTACGTCCTTCGATAAAGACACTTTAAGCCAACTTCATGTCAGTGATTATATCATTGATCCTTTTATCAAGTATCTTCTCGGTTTCTTCAAATTTATCTGATGAAGCCAGTTTTGTGTTCACACTGAAATAGAATTTAATCTTAGGCTCTGTACCGGAAGGTCTTACTGAGATTTTAGTTCCATCGGCAAGGAAAAACTGGAGCACGTCAGACTTTATAAGGTTTATCTTTGTTTTTGTTCCAGTCAGAATATCATGAGAAATCTGCGTTTCATAGTCACTAATCTTAATAACCCTGCTATTGTTGATCTTTTCGGGAGTGTTATTCCTGTATCCGGTCATCATAGCTTTGATCTCGCCAGCTCCTTCTTTGCCTTTTCTCACAATATTTATGAGTTTTTCCTTATAAAAACCATACTTTACATAGATATCAAGCAAAAGTTCATAAAGAGACATTCCATTACTTTTTGCCCACGCGGTGGCTTCTGCAGCAAGGGCACATGAAGCGACTGCATCCTTGTCTCTCACATAATCGCCTGGTAAAAAGCCATAACTCTCTTCTCCTCCGCCTATATATTTCTTAGTTCCCTCATTTTCCCTTATCAGCTCAGCAAAGAATTTGAATCCTGTTAAAACATTGAAATACTCAACATTATAACCTTCAGCGATCCTTTCTAGCAGATCGGAAGTAACTATGGTTTTAATAATATACTCGTTACCTTTGTATTTCTTTCTTTCTTTAAACTGCGAAAGGATATACCAGATCAGAATTACCCCCGTCTGATTGCCATTAAGCAGGATGAATTCACCTTTTCTGTTTTTTAC
>JADGPT010000207.1 GCA_017882345.1 Bacteroidales bacterium | reverse complement strand
CCTAATCCGCTTATTGTAAAATTCGGAAGAATAGTTAAAGCGGCTGCCCCTGAGGCAGCCGTTTTTACAAAATTCCTTCTGGAGATACCGCTGGTTCCCCTGATTATATTTTTGATTGTTTTCATCTTAATCGGACAAATATTAACTAAAATTCTGTTGTTGACTTATTTTGTCGGTTTATTCAGAGGTTTCACAGAAACTTCTTTAAAAAAGACAACATCAGCATCGCTATGATTCTGAATACCCATGTAGCCTGATTCAGGACGGGGTCCACGATTGGGTTCGAAAGGAAACTTCTTATCCGGTACAGGATCTCCCTCTTTAAAATCTGTTACTTTAACGCCATTCAGATATACGATTGTTCTTGGACCATCCAGAGTAATCTCCATGGTATTCCATTCAGGGCCAGGCTTTCCTGTTTTAGCCAAAGGCTTAGTAAGTGAATATAACATTCCTGTATAATGATAATCATCTTCTTTAGAGAGTTCAGGCTTATTGTCAATCTGAACTTCGTAACCTGTATTCACCGGCATCATATTGTCTTCGGTCGGAACTGAAGGGATCCTGATAAATACCCCTGAGTTGCTGTTTTCATCACGCATTCTGAAGACAACCCGAATAACACAATTTCCAAATTTCTCGTTGGTCCAGTATAGTAGCCCCATACCTCCCTTTGACTTAACAAAACCATCTTCTACATAGTGAGAACCTGGTCCGGCCTGTTTCCATCCTGTCAGGTCCTTGCCATTGAATAGTTGTCTCCATCCGGTCTTATCCTGTGCGTTTGATGAGATACCCGAATTCAGTACCAATAGTAAACATACAGTAAAAACTGACATTACACTTTTTGCTGAAAAGATCCTTCTGTTAATTTCCAGCCAACGATTTGTTTTTTGTTTCATAGCATTTAGTTTTTGATGTTTGGTTGATTCTTTCTTCTTATAACAGCGTTCCTGACAATTGGTTTTGCCCAAAAGCTTAAACTTAGAATATAGAGTAAAGGTAAATACAAAATCATCATTCCTGCCTGTAATCCTATCACATCTTTCAATTTGCCGATAAGCAATGAAAAAATTGCTCCTCCGGCAATTGCAGTGCATAATATTCCGGCAAAAGAACCGTGATATTTTGAAACACTGTTTAACGCAAGTGAAAAAATAATGCCATACATAACCGACAAACAAAAACCAAGAGCCGGAAAGCCAAAAAGAGCCATTCTTGCATTACCAAAAAGTGTAATTGTCAGTGCAATAAAGGCAAAAGAAGTAAAAATGCGTAAGACAATTTTACTATCAATAATTTTTAATAATACCAATCCAAGAATGCATCCGATAGTCATCATACCCCAGAATAAGCCAACTGTTGCAGCCCCTTCCAATTCAGGTTTAAAACCATGATAACTACGTAAAAATTCTGAGATCCAATTTGCAATTCCCTGTTCCATACCTACGTATGCAAATATCCCCAGGAAAAAAAGAATCACAGTCTTCTGTCTGAATAGTTCAATATGTGTTTTCCAGGCTCCGACAATTTCATCCTCTTTTCTAATAACATTCGGAAAACGCACTAAGAGAATAATTGCGACCATCAAAAAACTTATAAAAGCAAAAATCCAGTATATTGAGACCCATGGCAAATGAAGAGGTGTAAGGAAAGCCATGAAATTTATAAAAAGGCCACCAGTAACATGTTGAGTACTAAGATTTGTTACAAGATAGGAATATACAAATGGGCTCAGGAATGAGGCAATTCCAAAAACCAGTTGAACTATGAGATTGTTAAAAGCAAAGTGTTCTTCTCCTCCTGTCACTCTGAGTAAAGGGAATAAGGCGACCTGTAACAGAGCCATGCCGCAACCAATAAGAAAAAGAGAGCATAAGAAAACAGGGAATATCGGAAGAAGAGAGAATAGAAGAGCGCCCGTAAAAGCAAGAATCCAGGCAAAAACCAGACTTTTCTTTTCATTGAATTTTTGTACAATCATTCCGGAAGGAATTGACATTAAAGCATATGCAATAAAAAATGAAAACGGTAGCAGCCCGGTCATGGTACCATTCAGGGAAAAACTATCACTTACATTTGGATTAATTGAACCCAGAATATTAGTCAAAAAAGATATGGCAAAGAAAATCAGAAAAATAAGGATTACCAGATAATGCTTTCTCTTCATGAGTAACTTTTAATGTATTTTTCAATTTTGTTTATGGCCGGAACAATTGCCTGTAAATGTAGAAATATCCTGCTTAGTATAGACTGAATAATTAATTATACAATCAACAATCTCTATTTTGAATTCCTGGGAAAAAGGAATAAATTGCCGGAAAATGATAAATGGGAAAAAAATATTTTGCTCTTAGTGCAGTTGATAGCAACAGACTGGTAAAAATCATACAAATAGTATTTGGTATAGTTTGCTTTTCTGTTGCAGTCTTTTGGTTGATTTTTAATATCAGATCATTGAAAGCTGATGCAACGCTGTGGATTACGATTGTATTTCTTTCAGGATTTGGTTTTTACCAGGTATGGGCTGGTTTAGGCATGGCAACCAGATTCATAGAAATAAGTTCAGATAAAATACAACTTAAGAAGAGCATTCTTTTCCCGGCTGCTAAGATACCTGCAGAAGAAATTCAAAAGATCGAATTATATCCTTTTAATCTTATCCTATTTTTAAAATCCCAAAAAAGGATTCTTCTCAGGTTTGGCGCTACTTATCAGGAAACCAATGAAAAAATCAAGGATGAAATTCTCAGCTTTGCTGAATTAAACTCAATCAAAGTTGAAATAAAAGAGGAAAAGTTATAATTTTCAGTGTCTTGCCCCCTTTTAGGGCGTTGGGAAGCCGATGAATCTTACAGGCTCAAGATCTTTTCCCAGTTCTCCTTATTGACTGGTATTCCATTCTTAAGGTTTTCATTTCTTAATTTGACAACATTCTCACCTGGATAACGGATTTTAGAGGATGGATTTTCCGGAGTTGATTTATGCAAATCTTCAATAATCTGATTTATTGAATTATCAATTGCCGGGAAGTTATGCAGACTCTTAATGTTAATTGCTATAAAAACCTGTGAAACACTATATTCTGAATTGCAGCTATTAATTTGATGGGTTGAACGGCCTCCTGAAAGAATTGTTGCCAAAATATCAAGCAACAATGACAAACCTGCACCCTTCCAGTAACCGATAGGCAAGACTCTCCATGATTCAAGAATCTCTTCCGGATTGGTAGTTAATTCCCCATTATTATTAAAACCACCTGGATACGGAAGCTCTCTTCCCTCATTACTCAGTGATTCCATTTTCCCGTAAGAATACTGTGACATTGCAAAATCGAGTACGATTGCTTCATCCTGAAAAGGGACAGCAATTACGAAAGGGTTGTTTCCAATCCGTGGGTCAGTAGCTCCCCACGCAGGCATATTCGGACAGGTATTTGTCCAGCAAATAAATACAAACCCCTTTTTTGCAGCCTGCCATCCGTAGGTTCCACCGCGCATCCAGTGGTTAGTGTTAGCCAGGGATACCATACCTATTCCGTTTTCAAGAGCAAGTTCCACTGCCCGATCTGTTGCAAAAGTTGCATTGAGAGGACCCGGACCAAGATTGCCATCCCATTGTTCAAGTGAACCAAGCCTGTGTACGAGGGAGGGAACAGCCTCTGGATTTATGTAACCCTCTATTGTGTTCTTTATAAATCTCGGAAATCTGTTAATCCCATGAGAATTGACCCCATCAACACTATTCATAGTGAATATTTCAGCACATTTTTCCGCCTTTTCGTCTGAAAAACCTGTGCTCAAAAGAATTCTGAAGAATTCAGATTTCATTTTATTAAAAGGTATTCTTATATTGTGTTCAGTGTCTGCCATATTGAAAAATTACCAATTCATTATTTCAAAACGACATCTGCGAAATCCATAAACCAGCTCCAATCTTTCAACAGCATGTTATGGACCCCATCTCTGATATGAAACCCTACTCTCCCACTGATTACCTGTTTATTTAGAGGTGGCATAGATTCAGGTATAGATGAATTCCAGCCTAAAAGTTTAAATACCGGAACCGCATTATAAAGAGATATATATGATCCGTGAGGATCACCCCAGAGATCCTCGTCTGCACAATCAATATACAATGCTCTTGGTGCAATAAGTGCCAGTAACATGTGCATATCCACCGGAAGGGCTATTTCGTTATTGCTATATTTATTATAATTAGTACAGAACCAGTGAGGGAAAGAGGAATTAAGCCTTGCAACAGTCTCTCCAAATCGTCTTCTGGCTAAGGCTGCACCGCCGGCACCTGATTCATTTGAGATTACCATGGCGAACCGGGTATCTTCTGCCCCGGCCCATAAAGCTGTTTTTCCTGCCCGCGAATGACCAACAACAGCAATCTTATCGGCAGCAACATTTCTGTCGGTAACCAGGTAGTCCATGCACCTGCTGGCTCCCCAGGCCCAGGCAGCCAGCGTACCCCATGCATCATCAGGGCGTGGATTCTTATCAAGAATGGCATGTATCCCGTTTTTGAAATTGTCAAAATTGTCAGGGTCTAATTGGGAAGCATCAAATATCGCCATTCCATATCCTCTCGCAAGAGCCTCTTCAACAGGCCAATAATTACCTTTTTGCTTCCAACGGGGAGTATTGGATTCAGAAAACCATGGATCGATCAGAAGAAATGATGGTACAGGTTGTTTGACATTATTTGGTGTAAACAGAGTAAGGTTGAAGCTGAGCAATTTCCCTCCTGATTCAATACTTATCAAGATCTCTTTTTGAGTTGCAGTTC
>JADGPT010000206.1 GCA_017882345.1 Bacteroidales bacterium | reverse complement strand
CAGTCGGAGCGGGCAGGATCGGGATTCTCAGCGAATGTTGTTAACCCTTTATCAAGCATATCATTCCATAAGCCAAGAGTTCCCAGGTAGAGATCGGCCAACCCGGTTTTCTTAAGAGCCTGTGTAAGGTAAAACCTGAAATACATTGTCGGCTGGATCAGACTCTTATCATTCATGAATCGTTGCACAAAAGCTTTTTGATCGTTTTCTGGAATTGTATTTGTCAGAACTGCAAAGATCTGGGCATGCATGCTGAATTCTTTTTTTGCAGGCGTATCTGCCAGGTAACCATGTGATTCATCCCAGCAATTTTTATATACAGCTTTTGTTAACATTTTGGCAATCTTAGTATACTTTTCAGCCTCCTCCGGTTGTCCGTAGAATCTGAATAACTCAGCTGCCTTTTGTGCTGAATATGCAAATTGCATGGATAGGATGGAGGAATTGCCATCCTTCATCCCACCTTTAGGAACTCCGCCAATACCACTTTCATTATTCCAGGCCCATTCAGTGGCCCAGTCAACAAAGTTCCAGTATTCAACTTTGCCAAGCATGCCTGTTTCATTATCAATCCGTTTTGTAAACCAGCCAAGTACATTTTCGATTCCCGGCAAAAAGCTTTTTATAAATTCAGGATCATCCCTGAGAGTCCAGTAATCGTTAACCATATCCACCCAATACAAAGAGAATGGAGGAATAATCTGAGGATTAGCCGAAGGATAACGGCTTCGGGTCAGTCCTTCATAAAACTGTGATTCGTTTAAATTCATAATAGCATTACGAACTAAACGGTCATCACCTGAAACATACAGAGAGACCAGGGCCTGAATACGCGTATCGCCAACGTACTGCAACTGCTCGTAGTATGGGCAATCAAAATAAGTTTCGTTTGCACAAAGACGGGCGGTTCTCCAGCCAACATTCCAGATTTGTTTTAATCCAGACTGGTCAGATTCAAATATTGCATTCTCCATTAACGGATATGCCGCAAATTCGCTCGAAAAGCTATTTATCTGCAATGGTTCCCCATTTGTTTCGATCTCCATCTGAAGATATCGCCATGTACGAAACCAGAGAGGACGAAACAACCTTTCTGCTTTGCCATCGGGTAAAAAGTAATCGGAATACCCCAGAATAGATTTTCCTTCTATTTCGTTCCGGTTTCCTTTTGATCCTTTTGAATCGAACAATGATTCGGAATAGGTAAGTCTGATTGTGCTTCCTTTCCCCTTAGATACAAGAAGTTCAGGGTATCCGGTTGTGAGTGTTTCCTGATCAAGCAATACTGTGATATTACTGTTTGCCGGAATAGTCCATGAAGCTTTTCCGGAAAGAAAACCTTCCGGCAGTGCCTCGCCCGAGGTTCGTCGAACTGTTGCAAATCGTTGTTGCATTTGCTCCATCAGAGGAATTCTGCGGGGTGTCAGCTCCCAGTTAATATCTGTTCCCACTCCTCGCGGATGAGCAGTATCGAGTGTTCTTGGTGCCAGCCATGAATGATCATCATAGACGGATGTTTCCCAGCCCCAGGGATAAAGGGCTGCATCGACCCTGTCGCAGGGACCCACTACAACAAATTGCCCGCTGGTTTCCTTCGAACTAGCCGGAGCAGGGGAATATGCCTTATTCTTAATGACTTTCCAGGATGTATCGGTATTCACTATCTCTTCTGAAGGTGAGTTTCCCTGGACAATAAATGCCGTTTTAATGCTGAACTGCGCCCATGGTTTTAATTCTCCGAAATTCCATACCACGGTAGCAAGAACGTTTTTCCCAGGTTTAAGGAACGGTGCAATATCAATGCTCTCAAAAGACCAATGCCCGAGGTCGGCGCGTGCAGGTCCAAAGCAGACGGCTTTCCCATTCACAAACAGCCTGTATCTGTTATCGGCAGAAATGTGAATTATGAATTCCCGGGGTTGTTCCTTCAGGTCAAAACTTTTTCTGAAATGAAAAACGCCATAATCTAACAGAGATTCCGATGGATGAGCTATCCATTGTGCGTCCCAGTGTTTATTTAATAGTGAAGGATTTATCTTTTCAAATGGTATCTGCTCCACGCTTTGCGCTGAGAGATTTGAGCATATCATCAGGATAAGAAGGGCATTTATTATTTTGTTCATATGGTTATGTGTTTTATAATACCAAATATACCTGTTTAGTTTCTTAAATAGATATTATCTTAGAGAACAATAAAAACCAGAGCTAACATGAAGAAGACTGTTAAACGATTTTTAACTTTTTCGTTATTAATGCTTGTTTTAACGAACATTAATGCGCAATCTCAAAAATTCAACACAATTTTATATGGTGTTGCATACTATCATGAGTATATGCCTTACGATCGGCTTGAAAAAGATGTTCAACTTATGCAGGATGCAGGAATATCAGTTGTTCGTCTGGGAGAATCAACATGGAGCCTCTTTGAACCTGAAGAAGGTCGTTTTGAATTTGCCTGGATGGATCGCATAATCGACCGTATGCAAAAAGTGGGCATTAAGGTCATCTTCGGAACTCCAACATATTCCATTCCGGCGTGGATGGCAAAAAAACACCCTGAATTATTAGTCGAAAGGCTCGATGGGTCAAAGTCAGGATATGGCATACGTCAGAATTTCGATATCACAAACCCGACTTACCTCTTCTATTCCGAACGGATCATCAGAAAGTTGATGGAGCATTATGCAAAACATCCCGCTATCATAGGCTATCAGGTTGATAACGAAACTCACGATTATGGCACTGCCAATTATGATTATTTCAGGGGTTTTGTTGACTACATGAAAAAGAAATATAAAACTACTGATACAATTAATAAGTTATGGGGACTTAACTACTGGGGAATGACCCTGAATGGCTGGGATGAGTTCCCTACGAGAACAAGTGCAACAAATCCTTCATATAAACTTGAATGGGACAGGTACACTGTAAAATCCGTGGCTGATTTTATAACCTGGCAGGCCGGAATTGTAGCGGAATACAAACGTCCCGATCAGTTCATTACTCACGATTTCATGCCATGGATAAGCAGTGTCGATCAGTTAGCTGCCTGCCAGAAACTTGACATGCCTTCCTTAAATGTTTATCATGGAAGTCAGAACGATGTTACAGGGGAAGATGTGATGTGGGCCGATGATTTCTACAGAAGTGTAAAAAAAACGAATCACCTTATTACAGAGACAAATGCGCAGACAATCGGCTGGGATTCAAAAGGTCAGTATCCGCCATTCGATGGCCAGGGAAGATTATTTGTTTATTCGCATATAGCCGGAGGCGCAAATATGGTTGAATACTGGCACTGGCATTCAATTCACTATGGTCAGGAGACATACTGGAAAGGAGTGTTGTCGCATGATCTTGAACCCAACAGATTCTATGGGGAAGTCAGTCAGACAGCTCATGAGCTTAAGAAAATAGGATCCAAACTGGTAAACCTGAAAATCAAGAACAAAACTGCTATCCTGTATAGCCGCGATTCGGAATTTGGACTGAGCTATATGCCCTTTAAGGATGGAAATGCCTATATGGAGGTTTTAAGACAGATGCATCGGGCTGCTTTCAGACAAAACATAGGTGTTGATTTTGTGCTGGCAGAAAATGCTGATTTTACAGGTTATTCGCTCTTGCTTGTTCCACCATTATATGTTGCAAGTGATGCTTTACTAACTAAGATTTCTGATTTCGTTAAAAATGGTGGTCATGTAATTATGTCAGTTAAAAGCGGATTTTGTGATGAAAACTCGGTGGTCCGCCATGTGAAAGCCCCCGGACCATTGAAAGAAGCTGCCGGGTTCTATTACCAGGAGTTCTCAAACATACGACCGATTCCACTTCGTGATGATCCCTTTAAAGTTGGAATTGACAAAAACAAAGCAAAGGATTGGGCTGAATTTTTAATACCTGAAACCGCAAAGCCACTTGCCCTTTATGATGACATGTTTTTCTCAAAATACCCGGCTATAACGGAAAACAGATTTGGTAAGGGAAGCTTTATTTATGAAGGTTGCCTGTTAACTGATGAAGTACAGTCAAAAATAGTATTAAACAAAGCTCTGGAAATTGGATTAACTGATAAAGACACACACTTATCTTATCCGGTAGTAATGAAATACGGGACTAACGATCAGGGAAAAACTATTCGTTATTATCTGAACTATTCAAATGTTGAACAATCTTTTGTTTCTGGTTATGCCAATGGTACAGATCTCCTGACAAATAAACAATTAAAGAAAGGTGATAGCATAACCCTTAAACCTTGGGATCTTTTAATTGTGGAAGAGTGACGATGTAGATTCCAATTCTGAAATAACCAGAATGAATTTTAGATTATGGAAACTTAAAAAAGGAATAAATCAGGGTTTAAAATTGTTAGAATAGAAAATCCCGACATATCATACTCTCAGGTGTTGTCGGGATTTTTAATCTAAATCAAGCTATTATTTTTTCTCCTTATCTTCTTTTTCTTTCTTAATCTCCGTATTCTTGATCACCTTTCCTGAATTGTCAAAAATAACTTCAAGTGAAGTTTCTCCATTTGTCAGTTCTACCTCATAACCTTTCCCCTTAGGAGTTTCATTGGCTGATGCCTCACCCGTCTTAAATCCTGCAAAATTTTTTGCAATGGTATTCGTCACGGAAGCAGGCAGCTCTTTTACACTGATTTCTGTTTCAGTTTCCAGCCAGACACCTTTATCATCAAAACTGGATGACATCTCTTTTCCGTTAACCTTAAATTCAGCCTCCCATTCATTGGTTTCTTCACTGACCCATTTTACAGACTGTGCAGCAGGATATTTTTTAGCAAAT
>JADGPT010000001.1 GCA_017882345.1 Bacteroidales bacterium | reverse complement strand
GTTTCCCTTCTTTTTTTGTAATTCAACAAGTTCTAGGTTCAAAAATGAATCTTAGGCAAATGATAATTATTGTCTTAAGTGGTTTTGTCCTAACTTCTGCTATAGCCTTATCTTTTTCTCCAATCATTATTTTCTTTCAAATAACTGGCGGAAATTATCATTTTTTACAACTTTTACATGTAGCAATTTTTATATTCTCAGGCATTTTTGGAATGCGGTTAATGATTGATGCTCTGAAATTTGCTTGTGAAAAAAAAGATACTTATCCTCAAATCGGTGTTACAGTGTTTAGAATCTGGATTATAATTTTAGCATTTGTTGGTATTCAATTATCATGGAATTTAAGACCATTTCTATGTAACAAAAATGAGGAGTTTAAACTTTTCAGGAAGTATGAAGGTAATTTTTACACAGCAATTATTTATTCTGTTCAGCAACTTGTATCAACGAAAGATGTTCAGCAAAATGAAGAAATCAAGCAACCTTATCATTATCCTGTTAATAACAATACGCAAACAAATGATACTAATATTTTAAATCTGTTGAAGAAATAGAAGATGGAAGATATAATGACACTTGAAGAAGTTGCAAAATATTTAAAACTTAAACCTCAGACTATCTATACCTGGGCACAGAATGGCAAGATTCCTGCCGCAAAATTGGGGAAAGAATGGAGATTTAAGAAATCAGTTATTGATAAATGGTTCAATCAACATGTAGATGAAAAATTTTCAAAATATCTCGACAAGTAGTCACTTTAGACCAGACAGTTTAGTGATTCAAAATCGCCACCTTCGGGTAGCTGCTAAACATTGGCCGCATGCAAAAACAGACAATCGAAACAAAAAATAGATATTCTTTGAATATATACTAAAAAGATATATCTTTGTGGTATATATTTATTATATTATGAAAACGGTATCGCTTAAAATTGATGATTCAATCTTCGTCGAAACTGAAAAGTTACTTTCGCGGATAAATAAGTCACGAAACAGGTACATTAACGAAGCGCTTGAATATTATAATCGACTTCAAAGACGGATAATTCTGGAAACAAGACTTAAATGTGAATCTGCTTTGGTTAAAAAGGATTCGTTAACTGTGCTTAAAGATTTCGAAAGGATTGATTATGTCGACTAAACAATTTGAGATTTGGATCGCAGATTTGAATCCACGAATAGGGATGGAGCCTGGTAAAACAAGGCCTGTTTTGGTGTTACAGACAGATTTGTTAAATAAGATTCCACATCCTTCGACGATAATATGCCCGATTACAACAAATATTGAGAAGGAGGCAGATATATTGAGAGTTCATCTTAAAAAAGGGATGGCCAATTTGCAGGAAAACTGCGATATTATGATTGACCAACTTCGTGCCATTGACAACAAAAGATTGATTAAAAAAGTTGGGGATTTACCATCTGAATTGATTGACAAGGTTAAAGAGAATATAATTATAACACTTGATCTGGAATAATAATGCACGACGGCTGGACTTCAGAATGACTCTGATATTAAGCAAGAAAATTTCAGCCCCAACGGTATCGTGAAAAGTTCAAACTCTGAGAAAAAAAGAGAAGCATTGAAGAAATTCCTGGCTCCAATTGAGATTATTGATTATGGTTATGAAGAAACTGTTGAATATGGAAAAATTTGTGCATAATTAGAGAAAAAAGGGGTTTCACATCATCAATTAAAAAGTTAGATTTGTAACTCAGACTTAGAATTAATGATTATTGAAAAAGACGATAAACTGATCCTGTTAACTAACGATGATGGTTTGTATGCCGGAGGACTAAAGACTCTCCTGGAAGTGATGGAGGAGTTTGGAAAAGTTATTCTCATATCGACTATCGAAAGTATGTCGGGAATGTCACAGGCATTGACTGTTAAAACACCACTTCGGGTCAAACTGCTTGGGGAAAATGAAAAACATAGGATTTATGCATGCAACGGGACTCCGACTGACAGCGTAAAACTGGCTATTAATCAATTAGTTGAAAGAACTCCCGACTGGGTTGTCTCAGGAATAAACCATGGATCCAACGCCTCTGTAAGTGTTCTCTATTCAGGGACTATGGCAGCTGCAATTGAAGGGTGTCTTTATGGCATAAGTTCTGTTGGTTTCTCTCTGAATAATTTTTCACCAACTGCCGATTTCTCAATATGTAAAAAATATATCCGGATCGTAATGAAAAAGCTTGCTTCAGAACCGCTGCCTTCTGGTATATGTCTGAACGTTAATATTCCGGCAGCAAAAAAGAGCGAAATAAAAGGAATAAAAATATGCCGGCAATCAAAAGGAAACTGGAGAGAGGAGTTTGAAAAAAGGAAAGATCCGATGGGAAAAACATATTACTGGCTCACAGGTGTTTTCCAGAATCACGAACCCGAAGCAACCGATACGGATGAATGGGCAATTGCTAACAATTTTGTTTCAGTAGTGCCTGTTTCTGTCGATATGACTGCCCATTGGTATATTGATAAACTTAAAGTCCGGTTTAAAAAATGAAATTTTACGAGAAATTCGACAACGTTCTTACTGGCTTTATATCAGGACTTGTATTTCCATTTATAGTAGGAATAATCATCTATGTCTTCTCTTCAGATCACCAGTCACTTCATCTATATCTGATCAGAATAGCGGATTCAAATATTATTACACATTCAATAACTTTATGTGTCTTTCCGAATATTATTATTTTTCTGATATTTAACCAGTTCGACATGCTACATGCCACGCGTGGAGTGCTCGCGATGACTATCGTCTGGGCCGTGCTGGTTTTTGCTGTAAAGATTTTAGGATGAGGTACTTTATAATTGCGGGTGAACAGTCTGGTGACCTTCACGGATCAAATCTGATCAGCGAGTTACTTTTAGCTGATAAAAGTGCAGAGATCTTATGCTGGGGTGGTGATCTGATGGAATCTGCGGGAGCTACTCTTCTAGTTCACTACAGAAAATTGGCTTTTATGGGCTTTGTTGCTGTTATAAAAAATCTTAGTTCAATTTATAAAAACATCAGCCTTTGTAAGAAGCAGATAACTGAATATAAACCAGATGTTGTAATCTTCATTGATTATCCCGGTTTCAATCTCCGGATCGCGGAGTTTGCAAAAAAACGTGGATACAAAACTTTCTATTACATCTCGCCTAAACTATGGGCCTGGAATGAGGGCAGGGTCGAAAAGATTAAAAAGTATATTGACCGTATGTTCATCATCTTCCCATTCGAAGTAGATTTTTATAAAAAACATGGTGTCACTGTTGAATATCAGGGGAATCCACTTATTGATGAGACTGAAAAACGAATCTCTCTTTTTCCTGCTAAAAGCAATATGAATATAAGCCTAGGGATTGAGGAGAAACCTGTAATTGCTTTACTGGCAGGAAGCCGCAGGCATGAAATTGAGCTTGTACTACCTGAAATGATGAAAACGATACCATATTTCCCCGGGTACCAGTTTGTTCTTGCCGGAGTAAAAAACATTCCGGATGAACTCTATTTTAAGATCATTGGCAATGCCCCGGTTAAACTGATCAAAGAAAAAACTTACGAAATTCTGTATACTGCTGAAGCCGCTCTTGTAACTTCAGGAACCGCTACCCTTGAGGCTGCTCTTCATGGTACTCCTCAGGTAGTATGTTATAAGGGTGATTTCTTTTCGATGTTGATCGCATGGATGGTTATCAAAGTGAAATATATATCACTGGTGAATCTCATTATGGAGTCTGAAGTCGTAAAGGAGTTAGTCCAGTATGATCTTACTGAAAACGCACTTCTGACTGAGCTTAGGGCCATTCTTCCGGGTGGAGCAAAACGGGAGAAGTTGTTATCTGATTATGAGATACTAAAAAGCAAACTCGGATCTGCAGGCGCCTCGGGAAGGATTGCGAGAGAGATGGTGGCGGAATTGAAAAGATGATTGGGAACAAATACCGGGAGAATTGTGAAATTGGGATTCAGAATACGATTTATGTCGAGATTGAAAATATTAATTGTTTTATTATTAACTGTCTTTTGCACAGGTGTTTCAGCGCAGGTGAAAATCCGGCTCTTTTCAAATCAATCTCCGGAATCTGCGGTATTTTCAGTCACTGAAGGCAAGTACGAAATAAATCTCTTCAATGGTGAAATTCTTACAGTATTAAGAGATGAGCCAGTCATCATTGCAAGGTTTAATGGGAAACTTGCTGTTAAAAAGAGAAATGAAAATGGTTTTATTTGCGATTCTCTGATCTTTTCGGGAAAAACTGGAATGGATTCTTTTTCTATCATGATGAATGGCGTATCACATACCAGACAGTACTATTCAGGTGATCTTCAGTGTTTTCCTGATCTCGGAACATTGGTATTTATAAATATCTCTGATGTAGAAAAATATATCTCAGGTGTGGTAATGGCGGAAGGTGGATCTGGTAAAAATTTAGAATATTTCAAAACGCAGGCAATTATAGCCAGGACTTACATGTACAAATATTTCGATAAACATTTAGCTGACAGGTATAATGTATGTGATAATACACATTGTCAGGCGTTTAATGGGTTATCGTCAGATACTCTTCTTAACATAGCAGTCATGGAGACCGGGGGACAGGTAATTCTTGATAAGGATAGTGTTCTGATTATATCAGCTTTCCACTCAAATTGCGGGGGAGAAACTGCATCTTCTGAAGATGTTTGGCTTTCACCTCAACCATACCTTAAGAGTGTAGATGATCCTTATTGTCTTTCATCAAGAAATGCAACATGGCAAAAGAGTCTTCCGGTAACGGAATGGGTAAGCTATCTCAGGAAATCGGGATATAATGAAAACGTCAGGGATCCATCGGTATTCAACTTTTTTCAGGTATCAAGACTGCCTGATTATAAAACAGGGTCGTTTACAATTCCATTAAGGACCGTAAGATACGATCTGAACCTCAGGTCAACATTTTTTTCTGTTTATGCAAAAGGCGATTCCCTAGTATTTAAAGGTAGAGGTTACGGACATGGTGTAGGTCTTTGTCAGGAGGGGGCTATGGAGATGGCAACAAAGGGGTTCAATTATAAACAGATCATTGATTTTTATTATTTTGGCGTTTTAATTTCGGATATAAAAAATGCTGTAAATTTACATTAATTCTACCCCCCAACACCCCATTTGGGGGGCAAGGGGGGTAAGAAAAGAGTTGTAAAAAGAAATATTAAAACTTAGATATTTGATTAGTTTTATAAATTTATTTCAAAATAAAACAGATGTTTGCAATTTTCAGGAAGGAGATAAGTGGTTTTTTCAGCAGTCTTGCAGGTTATATTGTAATCATTGTTTTCCTTCTCATTAACAGTCTTTTTATGTGGGTATTTCCCGGAGAATGGAATATTCTCGATAATGGATATGCCGGACTTGACACTATGTTTTTCCTTTCTCCATGGGTATTCATGTTTCTTGTACCAGCTGTGACAATGAGAATGATTGCTGAAGAAAAACGCCTCGGTACAATAGAGTTGATTTATTCGAGACCAATCACAGAAAGAGAAATTATTTATGGAAAATACTTCGCTTCAGTATGCCTGGTTTTGCTGGCACTTTTGCCAGGAGTAATATATTATTTTTCGGTTTACCAGCTTGGTGAATCTCCAGGTAATCTTGACAAGGGGGGTACTCTGGGCTCATTTATCGGCCTCTTCTTCCTGGCATCAGTATATGCTTCTGCCGGGATTTTTGCTTCATCTCTTACAGATAATCAGCCAATTGCATTTATCCTTGCTGTATTGATTTGTTTTGTTCTCTTCATGGGTTTTGATTCAGTTGCCTATCTGCCCGGATTGAAAAAACTTGATGAATTTGTTTTAAGGCTTGGGATTAATGAGCATTATAAATCTATGAGCAGAGGTGTTATTGATATTAAAGATGTTGTTTATTTTATGGCGGTAGCTGCTTTCTTTAATGAAGCTACCCGATTTCATCTGATTTCGCGTAAATGGAAGAAAAGAAGTTAAGCCATGATAGAAACAACAGGTAATAAAAGCATAAAACTTAAATACTGGTTGCAATTCCTGACTCTGGTTGCTGGGATCATACTTGTTACATCCGCGAGTTCATTTTTAAGATTAAGATATGACCTTACCGAAGACAAAAGATTCACACTTTCTGGTCCAACTCTTCAAGTGCTAAAACATTTAAAAAATGACATCTATATTCAGGTTTACCTTGACGGAGAGATACCTATTCCCTTAAAACGATTAAAAAGATCTGTCGGAGAAATGCTCGACGAATTCAGAATAGCTTCAGGGAGGAAAATTGACTTTGAGTTTATAAATCCTTCTGGTGGCAAGGATGTAAAGCAGAGAGAGACTCTGTATCAGACTCTTGTAAATAAGGGTTTAAGCCCGGTCAATCTTCAGGCCGGCGACGTAGAGGGAGGATCTACACAGAAGATAATTTTCCCTGGAATGATAGTTAATTATAACGGGATTGAAGTACCTGTTAATTTTCTGAACAATTCCACACCTTCTTATGAACAAAACATTCTTCGTTCAGTTGAAGGTCTTGAATATGAAATGATTCAGACCATAGCTTCCTTAAGTTCAGACTCGATAAATAAAGTTGCTTTCATAGAAGGACACGGCGAAATTCCTGAGATTGAAACAGCAGATATAACAATGAATCTCGCCAGGTTTTTTACTATTGACAGAGGAAGTATCGGAGGTAAACCCGGAATCCTGGATAAATATGCAGCAGTTGTAATTGCAGGACCTGAAAAAGCCTTCAGCGAGTCCGATAAACTGGTTCTTGATCAATATATAATGAATGGTGGTAAGGTTTTGTGGCTCATTGATGAGGTCGCGGTAAATTCCGATAGTCTTACATCTGGAGAGACCGTAGGAATCTATCGTCCGCTAAACATTGAGGATCAGTTATTCAGGTATGGAGTAAGAATTAATCCGGCAATTGTTCAGGATCTTGAATGTGTTAAAATAAGGCTTATGGTAATGAGCAGTGGTTACCGTCAACAGGTTGTTCCTGCCCCATGGGTCTATTATCCTTTGCTTAAACCAACTGCAAATCATCCCATTACACGAAATCTGAACAGAGTGAAAGGAGAATTTGTGAATTTTATCGATACAGTTGGTCTTGATCCTGCAATAAGAAAAATAACACTTCTGTCCACCTCAGCTTTCAGCCGTACAATATCACCTCCTGTAATTATAAGCCTTAAAGAAGCAGAGTTAACTCCTGTTGAGAAAGATTATAATAAACCAAACTTGCCTGTAGCGGTTTTACTTGATGGCATATTCCCATCTGCATTTAAAAACAGGATGGTCACAAATCTTACTGATAATAAAAATTTCAAAATCAAGACTGAAAGTAAAGAAACCAGGATGATCGTGATTGCTGATGCCGATATTATCAGGAATGCGGTAAAGAGGGTTGGATTGAATGAAACACCCCTTCCTTTAGGACAGGATAAATATACAGGACAGGTATACGGAAACAGGGATTTTCTGATCAATTGCCTAAACTGGCTTGTCGACAAGAACGGGATTATGGAGTTGAGATCCAGAGAACTTAAACTTAGATTGCTTAACACTAAAATGATAAAAACTGAAAAAACTAAGTGGCAGATCATCAATATCTCCGGTCCTATATTAATAGTTATCCTTGCAGGATTACTTTATAACTATTTCAGAAGAAGAAATTACACAAGATATTGATAATGAATAAAATATTGATCAGGAGCTTATTCTTATTCATTGTTATCGGGCTGGTTCTCATGATTTTATTAATAACCAGATCACCCTTCGGTAAAACCAACAGCTCTTTTGCTTCTGAACCTAAAGAGGAGATTACCAGAATCGAATTTACAGGTGAGGGGAGGAAATTGTTCCTGGTGAAAAAAGGAGAGAGTTGGTTGATAAACGGAAAGTCTGAAGCCAGAAAAAGCGGCGTCCTGTTTATTCTCAGGATTTTGAAAGAGATAAAAATTAAATCCTCAGTATCTACAGAATTATTTGCAGGTGAAATAACCGGGAAAAATGTTGGTCCTATAAAAGTGAAAGTATATGAAAAGAGCCGTCTTCTGAAGACTTTTCTTGTATATAAAACCCGATCAAACATTTACGGAAACATCATGAAAATAAAAGAGTCATCGAAACCTTTTATTGTTTATGTTCCTGGTTACGAAGGTGATATTGGTTCCGGGTTTATGCTTAACGAATTATTCTGGCAGCCATATACGGTTTTCAATCTATTACCTTCAGAAATTGCCTCCGTGAGCCTTGAGAACTTGTCTGACACTAAATCTTCTTTCACAATTCTAAACAGAGATAATCATTATTTACTCTCCGGTGCTGCTGGTAATCTTACCGGATGGGATTCTTCGCTTGTGGTTCGTTATATTTCATATTTTGCATGGGTTCCATTTGAATCATGGGCTCTCGAAATAGGAGAAGCTGAAAAGAAATCAATTGAAGCTCAGCAACCCCTTTACAGGATCACCATCAACACTACCACGGGCCGGAAGAGAGTATTGACACTATGGGGAATGATGACAGTGAAAAGCGGCGCTAAAGGAATTGACAGTGACAGGTTATTGGGTAAAACAGAAGAAAAGGATGAATTTTTCATTATGAGGTATTTCGATATCGATCCTCTGATAAAGAAGATTTCATATTTCTTTCCTCAATAATTTTTTATTTGAGGTAATAGTTTTTTTTCGTAATATTGGTAATTAAGAATTGAGCAAAATAGATAGTTCAATTCATTCATTTTGACTTGAATAGAAAAACTTGGAAATCAATATATCAACTTAAAACAATACCAATATGAAATTTGTAGTATCCAGCTCGGAACTTCTTAGTCATCTGCAGGCAATAAGCAGGGTTATCAGTTCAAAGAATACTCTTCCCATACTTGATAATTTTCTTTTTAATCTTTCAGGGCACGATCTTGAAATAACCGCATCTGACCTTGAATCGACGTTGATAACAAGAATGAAACTTGAAAATACAGATGGAGATGGCGCTATTGCTCTTCCCGCCAGAATATTACTCGACACCTTAAAAGAGTTTTCTGTTCAACCTCTCACTTTTGATATCAACATGGATACCATGGCAGTGGTTATCAGTTCTGAAAATGGTAAATTCAATGTTGTCGGGCAGAACGGGATAGACTTCCCGGCTTTACCTTCAATAAAAAAAGATAAAAAAATTGCTTTTGTAATTAATGCTGATGTGTTGCTTGCAGGAATAAGCAAGACTCTCTTTGCTACTGCTGATGATGAACTTCGTCCGGTGATGGGAGGTATCTTTGTAGAAGCATCGACCGACAAAATTACATTTGTTGCATCTGATGCTCATAAGCTGGTCAGATACCAGAGAACTGACGCTCATGCAGATGATAATGCATCATTTATACTGCCCAAGAAACCGGCTTCTCTGCTGAAAAATATACTGCCAAAAGAGGAAGGTCCTGTAACTGTCGAATTTGATGATAAGAATGCATTCTTTGTCTTGAGCAATTATAAGGTCGTTTGTCGTTTGGTCGAAGGCAATTATCCGAATTACAATTCTGTTATTCCAAAAAATAATCCACGCAAGATCACAATTGACAGAGTAGAATTCTTTAACACACTTAAGAGAGTATCAGTTTTTTCAAATCAGGCAAGTAATCTTGTGAAACTTCAGCTTAAAGGGAATCAGGCATTGGTTTCTGCCCAGGATATCGATTTCTCAATCTCTGCGCATGAAAGGATAAAGTGCCAGTATGAGGGAGAGGAGATTGAGATCGGTTTCAAATCAGTATTCCTTATTGAGATACTTTCTAACATTGGTTCACAGGATGTTATGATCGAACTTGCCGATCCCACCCGTGCCGGACTCTTTCTCCCGGTAATTTCGGATAATGAATCAGAAGATCTTCTTATGCTTCTTATGCCAATGATGATAAATGCCTGACCTTTGAACCTTAACCTTAAACGTCCGATTGCTTTTATCGATCTTGAAACAACAGGAATTAATGTTTCAACTGATCGTATTGTAGAACTCTCAGTCTTAAAAATCAGTCCTAATGGCAAAGAGGAGTGGATGAGTACAAGGGTAAACCCCGAAATGGCTATTCCACCCAAAAGTACGGCAATCCATGGGATAAAAGATGAAGATGTAGCGAAATCACCAACATTCAAAGAAGTGGCAAGGAATCTTGTTGCATTTCTTGAAGGTTGTGATCTGGCCGGCTATAATGCTATAAAATTTGATATACCTGTTCTCGCGGAAGAATTCCTGAGGGTGAACATCGATTTCAGTTTCGTAAAAAGAAAGTATGTTGATGTTCAGGTAATATTCCATAAAAAGGAACAACGCACTTTAACTGCTGCCTACCTGTTCTACTGCAAAAAAGAACTGGAAGATGCCCACAGTTCAAAAGCCGATACAGCTGCCACATTTGAAATTCTTAAGTCTCAGCTTGACAGATATAAAGATCTCGAAAACGATGTTGAGAAGCTTGCCAGTTTCAGTTCCTTTAACAATAATGTTGATTTCGCGGGAAGAATCATTCTTGATGAGAATGGGGTGGAAGTTTTTAATTTTGGAAAGCATAAAGGAAAACCTGTCGAAGTTGTTTTTAGTCAGGAACCCGCATATTACTCGTGGATGATGAACGGGGAATTTCCTCTATACACAAAAAAAATTCTCACAGAGATAAAATTAAGATCGTTCGGAAAAAACCAGGGATAAAATGAAGATCATCTGTATCGGGCTCAATTACAGGAAACATGCCATGGAGATGGGATGGGCAGTCCCCGATGAACCTGTTGTATTTATGAAACCCGATTCTTCAATCCTGAAAAATAATAAACCTTTTTTTCTTCCTGATTTTTCTATTAATATCCATTATGAAGTTGAGGTTGTTTTAAAGATCAGCCAGCTTGGAAAGGGAATCGCCGCAAAATTTGCTTCCCGTTACTATGATGAAATTACTTTAGGTATTGACATTACAGCACGCGATCTGCAGAGTCGTCTGGCTGCAACCGGCTTACCTTGGGAAATTTCGAAATGCTTTGACGGCGCTGCTCCTCTTGGACGTTTTATTCCTGTAACAAGTATTAAGGATATGACAAACATTGATTTCCGGCTGGAGATCAATAATAAAGTGGCACAGAAAAGCAATACTTCAGATATGATATTCGGATTTAATGAGATAGTTGAATATGTCTCGAAATTTTTTACTCTCAAAACAGGTGATCTGATTTTTACCGGTACTCCACCCGGAGTAGGCCAACTTAAAAGAAATGACAACCTTGTTGCCTATCTGAATGATGAACCACTTCTGGATTTTCGTATTAAATAGTGTTTAATATCAATTTTGATCCCAAAACTGAAAAGTTCATCGGTGACGACGAGGCAAATGCTTATCTTACCCGGCCTCCCCTGAAACCTTTTATAGTTCCTGATAAAGTTTAATTAAACCAATACGATAATTTAAGTACAAGTCCCCGGTTTTTTATCCTGGAATCTCCAGGGAAGGAGTTCTCCGTATAAACAATGAACAGGTCTGATACAGGTGCAAAACGCCACTGGAACCTAAGATTCAGATTAATATTGTCGATCTGGTTATTATACTGTACAAAACTTGTGAGGAAAATCTTATCTGTAAAGGTAAAATCGAGTCTGGGTCCAATAAGAAAAAACTTAGCACTTTTATATGGTGAAGGCAATGAGATATTGTTATAAGAGGAGACAATTGCCAGACTGCCATAAGGTTGAACCCGATAGTACAACTCTCCACTTACGGTCGTTCTTGTGCCATCAAAATAGCCGCCATATCTGCTGCTTATCAGCCAATTGAATGGTTTACGTATATCAGATGTAAAGGATATACCAATCTCTTTCCAGTTGAATTTTTCATTTGCAGGAAGAGGAACACCCCCGGTGTGAGTCGGATCAAACGGATCCAGAAGTTTAATGGTTGTCTCCTTTGTATCAACTACAAGTATACTTTTGTTCATCCACTCAACCTGGTATAGAAGCTGTGTCTCCCTGTCAGTCAGATTCATTGAAGGATCATAAAGCATGTCAAGCTTAATAGCTGGTCCATGATTTGCTATCCTGCTTGAGGAGGGGAAAAACTTGTACTGTAAGCCCGGGTTGATTTCGTAGTACCCTTTTCTTCTTATATAACCTACTTCTGCAATATAATCAGCGCCTACCCACGCCTGATTCAGATATGCGTTAAGATACTGAGTTGAATATGCAATATTGACAGCCAATGCTGATGCATTTCCTTTCGCTCCAGGATAGAGCGCCTGATGATAGAATGCTTTTCCTAACCAGTGGTTATTAGCACTTGCCAGATTGTATTCAATCCCGGCAACACGGTTGAACCGGTTGCCTTTGAAAGATGTGTCATTATTCACATTCATCAACTGCTTGTTGACAAAAAATGCTGTTATGTTAGAATGGCTGAATACCTGTCGCTGTAAAGCAGCAACAGTAAAATTACCGGCCTTAATAGTATCTCTGTCACCTGTTTGAATGTTCATTAGTCCGACCCTCCAATTATTTCCAATCTTACCGCTTAGACGTGCTCCAGCCAGAACCGGACTCTCCAGTCCGATGCGGCGCGAGAAGAACGGCCTGAGGTTATCATTCCCCAGTTTTGCAAAGAGATCGCTGTTTTCAAGATAAAACTGTCTCTTCTCAGGGAAGAAAAGTTCAAAACGATCAAGGTTTGTGACTTGTTGGTCGACTTCCACCTGTGAATAATCCGGATTGACCGTCAGATCAAGGTTCATTGAAGTAGATAGAATAACCTTAGCATCAATACCTGCATTACCCTGCGGTTTGAACCCTTCTCCAGCCTCCTTGTTTTGAGTGGTTTTGACGGATACATAAGGAATTAAAGAAAATCTAAGACCTGATGAAGACAACGGTTTGTCCCATATAAGTGAACCTGTGAAAGCGAGAGTCGCTGTTGCAAACTGTCTTGGCATAGGGGCCCAGCTTGATTTTTCATTGGTTTTAAGATCCAGCCTGCTGAAATTTATTCCCCATTCTTTATCTCCACCATTATATCGTATGCTTCGGAATGGAATTGCAAATTCTGCAACCCATCTGTCGCTGTAATTTTTTACAGCTGATCTCCATTTAATATCCCAGTCAAGATTTACAGTTCCCCCATTTGCCTGGACTCCGTCCCACTGTGCCCCTGCAGCAGAAACACCGAAAGCAAACCCATTTGTCTGATCATTATAAGTATCAATGAATACAACAAAGTTATCATTCTTCAAAAAGTTAAAGTCGCGCCGCAATGATTCAACCGGACGCTTGCCTGGTGATGAATCGTAACAGATTATACCCACGAAAAGGGTCGATTCGTTATAAGTGACTTTCACCTCCGTCTGTGAAATGGCAAATCCCGTGTCAGTAGGCAATACTCTCTGGAAATGAGTGGCTATATCAGCTGAAGACCATACTGGTTCATCCAGAATTCCATCGACATTGATGGCGTTATTCGATTCTGTAATATTAATCCGATATTTCTCGCGGTTTATTCCTTTTGACTGACCCAAAAGTATTGTATTAAAACACAGGAGTATAGCGGTACTGAGTAATAGGGAGAGTCTGAACATTGAGGTTTTTAAAATTTGCCACAAGGTAAAAAAAAGTTTGAATATGTTATTGGAGAAAAACTACTACCCAATTTTACCAGGGACAACATCATCTCAATAAATAATTATATGTTGATTTATTCTTTTCATTTGGTATTAATTAATTCTATTAATAACTTTGGCCGTTAATTAAAAAATTAGAAAAGATGGGAAATTTAGGAGCTACTGAGATTTTGTTGATTTTACTTGTTGTAGTACTTCTTTTTGGAGGCAGGAAGATTCCTGAACTGATGAAGGGTATTGGCCAGGGTATGAAAGAATTCAAAAAAGCTTCCCGTTTGGAAGATGAAGGCGACAAAACGACTGCAGAACACAAAGACGAAGAAAAAAAATAAAGGCTGACTTTTTAAATCATTGTGAGACAACCTTTATTTCATAATGTATTTTAAATCAGTCTGAAATATTATATTTTGGCACTTTCCTGTGTTTTGTCCCCTGCTCATAGCTGTATGCTATTTCAAGAAGTATTGATTCATTCCACGCCTTGCCAAAGAATGTGATTCCAACCGGTAATTCATTAATAAATCCCATTGGAACTGTGATTGCAGGATATCCTGATATCGCTGCTAATGATGAACTTCCACCTGCAAAATGATCACCCAAAAGCAGATCAGTTTTCCAGGCAGGTGAGCCGGTTGGTGCTATAATTGCATTGAGCTTATAAGCATTCATTACTTTGTCTATTCCATCTTCCCGGGTTGCTCTTGTCATAGTGGCCAGAGCTTTCTTGTATTCCTCAGAATTAAGGTCTCCTTTCTGTTCCGCCTGCTCAAGAAGGTTCTGATCGAAATATCTCAGCTCAATACTATCTGATTTATTGAACTCTATTAACTCTTTGACATTTTTTATATGAGTATCACTCCCAAGCCCTGCAAAATATTTATTAAGTCCATCCTTAAACTCGTATAACATTACCGTTAATGACGCATCTTCATAATTAGCCGCTTTTGGGAACTCTATTTCAATTACTTCAACACCATTTGCTTTAAGGTATGCCACTGCTTTATTCATCAGAGTATCAACTTTATCAGAAAAGCCCATTGATTTTTTTAACAGACCAATCCTTTTTCCTTTCAGCCCGTCTTTCTTCAGAAATTTTGTGTAATCGGTATAATATTTACCTTGTGAAGCAAGTGTTTTGGAATCAGACGAATCAATACCAGTTAAAGCCCCGAGTGCAATTGCAACATCTTCTACCGTTCGTCCCATAGGACCGGGAGTATCTTGTGTGAATGAGATCGGAACTATGCCTGTGCGACTGATGAGGCCAACTGTGGGCTTAATGCCGACAATTCCATTGTTATTTGCCGGACATACTATTGATCCGTTTGTTTCAGTCCCAATGGCAAACATACAGAGATTGGCAGATACTGCGACTCCTGAACCTGAACTTGACCCACATGGGTTCCGATCGAGTACATACGGATTCCTGGTTTGGCCTCCAATACCACTCCATCCGCTTGACGACATCTTAGCCCGGAAATTTGCCCACTCACTGAGATTCGATTTTGCAATTATGATTGCACCGGCTTCTCTCAACTTTCTTGCAACATAACTGTCAGAAGTTGGAAAAGAATTTCTTAATGCTGTTGCACCGGCTGTCGTAGGCATCTTGTCGTGTGTATCAATATTATCTTTAAGAATTACCGGGACACCGAACAATGGTCCACCTGATTTTCCTGCAGCAATCTCTTTATCCATCTCATCAGCAATCTCAAGAGCTTCGGGATTGATCACAATTATTGAATTGAGCCGGGGACCATTTTTATCGATTTCGTTAATACGGTCCAAATAAATTTTAACTACATCCTTCACTGTATATTTCCCCTCCTTGTATCCCAGTTGAAGTTGTAATATTGTTAATTCTTCAATCCAGCTAGTATCGGTTACCTTCTTAACATTATTACTGACAGGGGTTTTACAGGTGATCATGCACAGTATTAGCGAGATGAACAATAATAAGAATTTGGAAAAATTTGGTTTCATGATATTATTGATTTTTGGTAATTTATGAAGAGACTCCCAATTTGGTCGTCTCTGTTCTACATAACAAATTGTATATTTCATAAAATTATGAATATTAAGTCAATTTGAATAAATTTGTTGTTATAGAATTGTATAGACTTTCAAATTAGGCATCTTTACAAATAAAATGTCTATGAATTAAAGGGGAATCGGGAATATGAAGAACATTTATCTACAACTTCATGATCATAAATCAGATAGCTCCTGTCTGGTTCTCTGTACTGTTACCCGGACACATGGTTCAACACCGCAGAAACCAGGTAGTTCTGCATTGTTTGATTATAATGGACTTATTGCCGGAACCGTTGGAGGTGGAATTGTGGAAGGGAGAGTTCAGAGACTGGCCCTTGAAGCTATTAACTCAAAATCATCAGGACATTTTCAGTTTAACCTGGCTAATGACATCTCAAAAAAAGAGGAAGCTATCTGTGGTGGACAGATCACTATACTGATTGATGCCAACCTGAATAATCATTTATCCGTGTTTGAACAGCTTGGAAAATCTATTGAAGACCATGTTCCGGGAGTTCTTATAACAATGGTTACCGGTCTCGCCGAAGAAAAAGTACTTATAAACCGTTACTGGATAAGCAATACCTTTAAACCAGACATGTCAGCGGAGTTTCTTGAAAAAATTGAGCCTGTCATACATAATATGCTCTCTAAAGGTGATCCATCAGATTACAGAGAATTGGAGCTTACCCTATCTGATGCGGAGGCTACCTCACTCTTTTTTCTTGAACCTGTATTCCCTCCTGCACACCTTATAATAGCTGGTGCGGGTCATATTGGTAAAGTGTTGGCGCATCTTGCAGATATGCTTGATTTTGATGTTACTGTGATTGATGACCGTCCTGAATATGCTAATTCTGAGAATATCCCTGAGGCTGACCATATTCTGGTTAATGATATTGGTGAATCAATGAAGGGCTTGAAGAAGACCAGGGATACTTATGTTGTAATTGTGACACGTGGTCATAAAGATGATGCAGCCGCTCTTAAACCTTGTATTGGATACGATTTGGCTTATACAGGCATGATCGGAAGTAAAAGCAAGATTGCATCAATGCGGGTTAGTTTTATGGAAAACAAATGGGCTACTGCTAAACAGTGGGATATCATTCATTCTCCTTTGGGAATTGATATTAAATCCAGAACAGTTGAAGAGATTGCCATAAGCATTGCCGCAGAGCTTGTTTTAGTGAGGAATAGTAAGAAGTAAGAAGTAAGTAGTAGATAATAGATGGAAGGGGAAAGTAGGGTTGCGGGTGAATTATGGGCTATCATACTTGCAGCTGGTGAGTCCAGAAGAATGGGTTTTCCTAAAATGTTACTCACATTTAATGAAAGGACAATGATTGAAAATGTTATTTCCAATGTTACTGAATCAAAGATTGAAAATACAATGGTTGTTCTGGGGTCAGAAAGAGACAAAATAGTTAAGTTGATAGAGAAATATAATGTAAGATATTGTTATAATGATAATTATAAGGAAGGAATGTTGTCGTCAGTAAAGTGCGGATTCAGAAATCTGCCTTCCGGTTATAATGCAGTTCTGGTTTTTCAGGGTGATCAGCCGTTGATAAATCCGAATGCAATTAATGCTGTAATTGATGCATATTTATCATCAGAAAAAGGGATTGCAATTCCTGTTTTTAAGAATAGAAGAGGGCATCCCATTCTTATTGCCAGAAAATACAAAGACGAAATTGAAAAACTCAGTCCGGTTAAAGGATTACGTTCATTGGCAGATAAGTTTTCGGATGATGTTCTGGAGGTTGATACAGATGAAGAAGGAATCCTGAGGGATTTTGATACTTATGAGGAATACAAGAAAGGAATTAATCTAATTCAATAATTATGGAAGAGACAATTAAATTTCAGTTAAACGGGAAGAAAACCGAAGCTACGATTGATCCTACCCAGACTCTTTTGTGGGTCTTAAGGAATCATTTTGGACTGACTGGAACAAAATTTGGTTGCGGAATGGGATTATGTGGAGCCTGTACTGTTCTTATTGATAATGAACCTGTAAGGTCTTGCCAGTTGTCGGTGGGTGATGTGGCCGGCAAGAATGTGGTTACTATCGAAGGTCTTGCAACAAATGGGAAACTGCACCCTGTTCAAAAAGCATTTGCCGAGCATGATGCTGTGCAATGCGGATTCTGTACACCAGGGATGATTATGAATGCCACTGGTCTATTATTAAAAAATCCTTTACCGACAACTCAGGAAATAAAGGATGGTATGGAAAACAACCTCTGTCGGTGCGCAGCACATTTACGTATCGTTGAGGCTGTTCAAACTGCTTCTAAAGAAATGAAAGGAGGGAAGTAATCATGAAAAAAGAGACAACAAACAACCAGGCTGAATTGAGGACTGATAAAAACCATGGAATGGAGAGAAGAGACTTTTTCAAAATACTTGGAGGAGGGATTTTTATTTTTTTCAGGCCATGGAATGCTCTTGATCTTACGGGACAACAGGCCGGGCAATCCAAAAGTCTGCCAAAAGATTATAATGCTTTTCTCAGGATAGCCGAAGATGGAACCGTCACTTGTTTCACCGGAAAGATTGAAATGGGTCAGGGAATTATTACTTCCCTGCCTCAGATGATGGCTGATGAACTTAATGTACCACTTGAAAAGGTAAAAATGGTAATGGGTGATACTGATCTCTGTCCCTACGATCAGGGTACCTGGGGATCCTTGAGTACAAGAGTTTTTGGACCTTACATGAGAGCTGCTGCTGCAGAGGCGAGAGGTGTACTATTGGGTATTGCATCAGCACAACTGGGGGTACCCGTTTCACAACTGGATGTAAAGGACGGAATGATCACTGATACTAAAAATCCAAAGAATTCGGTAAGCTATGCACAGTTGACAAAAGGTAAAAAAATTGAAAAATTCCTTGATGTTAAACCTCCGGTAGAAGATTACACAAAATTTAATTATGTAGGCAAATCATATAATCATAGTGATGCTATCCCTAAAGTAACAGGTGAGGCAAAATATACCGGTGACATGAAACTTCCGGGAATGGTTTTTGCACGAATATTGCGTCCCCCTTCCCATGGAGCAAAGTTGAAGTCTGTTGATTATTCTGCAGCAGAGAAGATTGCAGGTACCAAAGTTGTAAGGGATGGCGACCTGATTGCTGTCATTAATGAAAATCACGACAGAGCTGATGAGGCCATAGTTAAAATAAAGGCTGAATATTCATTCGATGAGATGCCTGTTAATGATAAGACAATCTTTGAGTGGATGCTGAAAGCTGATTCAAGTGTGAATATAGTCAGGTCGAACGGAGACATTGAAGCCGGACGTCAGGTTTCCGATAAAGTTTTTGATTCTGAGTTTCATGATCCTTATCTGGCACATACTGCTATAGAAACACATACTGCCCTTGCCCGGCTCGAAGGTGATAAAATGACAGTGTGGGCTTCTACCCAATCGCCATTCGGTCTGAGGGACGGTATAGTACGCGAACTCGGTTTCCCGGTCGAAAAGGTAAGGGTTATTGCACCTTTTGTTGGTGGTGGATTCGGAGGCAAAGGGGAATCCCAGCAGGGAATTGAAGCAGCGAAACTTGCAAAACTTACCGGAAAGCCGGTTATGTTGGTTTGGACCCGTAACGAAGAATTTTTCCTCGATACATTCCATCCTGCCGGAGTTGTTAAAATAAAATCAGGGATAGATAAGTCAGGTCTCATTAAGTTTTGGGATTATAATTTGTATTATTCCGGTACCAGAGGCTCTGATACCTTATATGATGTTCCGAATTCCAAGACCACACATTATGGTCAGAAAAGTGGTGGTGCACCCATTCATCCATTTGGTACAGGAGCATGGCGCGCTCCAAATAACAATACAAATACTTTTGCCAGGGAGGTACAGATCGACATTATGGCAAGGGCTGCCGGGATTGATCCACTTGAATTCCGTTTGAAAAACCTGAAGGATGAGAAGCTGATTGCCTGCCTGAAAGCAGTTGCCGATAAGTTCGGTTACAAGCCGGGCAAATCTACAGGTGGGAGAGGTATTGGCATTGCACTTGGCACTGATGCCGGATCATGGGTAGCACATATGGCTGAGGTGAAAGTTGATAAAAATACCGGGAAAGTTCAGGTAATCAGAATTGCCTGTGCTCAGGATATGGGTCTGTGTGTTAATCCTGAAGGCGCAATTATCCAGATGGAGGGTTGTATAATGATGGGTCTCGGTTATTCCCTCACTGAAGAGGTTTTATTTGAGGGAGGAAATATACAAAACCGTGGTTTCGATTCATATACTATCCCTCATTTCTCATGGCTGCCTAAAATCGATACAGTTATCCTCGAAAGAAAAGATAAACCCCCACAGGGAGGAGGAGAACCTGCTATTATTGCTATTGGCGCTGTAATAGCCAATGCAATTTTCGATGCAACAGGAGCCAGGTTATTCAGATTGCCTATGACGCCGGCACGAGTATTGGAAGCATTGAAGAAGGTCTGAAATGTGGAATTTTTACATTTTATTCTATTGATGTGAAACTATTGATTGTAGAAGATGACCGGTCTCTAAGCCGATCCATTTATGATTACCTTAAGATGGAGGGCCATATCTGTGAAGTTGCATTGACTTTCACTGATGCAACACAAAAGGTTGCTATCAATAAATATGATTGTATTATTCTTGACATTGGTCTCCCGGATGGTAATGGACTGGATTTAATCCGGGAGATGAAGGCTAACAGGTTAACCGGTGGAATTCTGATACTTTCTGCGAAAAGCTCTCTTGATGATAAACTAGTTGGTTTAAATATAGGAGCGGATGATTATCTCACGAAACCATTTCACTTTGCTGAACTCAATGCACGGATCAATTCAATATACAGACGAAACAATTTTCTCGGTCTGAATGAAATAACTTTTAATGAGATCAGGATAAATACTGAAGATAATCAGGTTTATGTGAATGAGAAGTTATTAATTCTTACAAAAAAAGAATATGATCTTTTATTGTTCTTTATGGCTAACAGGAACAGAATTATAACAAAGGAATCAATAGTTGAACATCTGTGGGGAGACAATGTTATACTTACCGATTCCTTTGATTTTGTTTATACGCATGTTAAGAACCTGCGTAAAAAGATTATAGCTGCTGCGGGCAGTAATTATATCAAGTGTATTTATGGTTTTGGATATAAATTCATCGATATTTGAAATTATTAACTAAAAGTGCCTTTTACTATTTGCCTCTTTCTCTTCTTGTAATGGTTGTCGGAGGCGCGTTGCTATATTTAACAATTAAGAAAGTTATTTATAAACAGGTTGATGACAGTCTGATAACTGAGAAGACAATAATAGAGGATCAAATAAAACAGTCAGATACTATTCCGGATTTTGAAGCCGCATTAGGTCATCAGATTGAAGTTAAACTAATGAACTACCATTTGCGTAGTTATCAGGTGATTAAGGATACAGATATTTATGATCCGAAAACTGATTCATTTATGCCATTCAGGTACCTTTTTTATTCGGGTAACACTAATGAAAAGAAAGGTTTCGTAATTACTATTTTCCGGACTATAAGCGAAAAAAATGAATTATTGCAGGACATTGGTATTTATTTGTTTTTCCTGTTTTTTTCACTTCTGCTTATCTCAATACTAATCAATTACCTTATTGCCAGGAACCTTTGGAGGCCGTTTTATGATTCGGTTAAAATAGCCGGAAGGTTTGATATACAATCTGATACGCCTTTGAATTTGCCTGGAACAGATATAAATGAGTTCAACCAGCTTAATGAGATCTTTGATAACATGACCTGTAAAATGAGGGATGATTATCTTAATCTGAAAGAATTCAGTGAAAATGCAAGTCATGAGATACAGACCCCACTTGCAGTTATCCGTTCCAAGACCGATCTTCTTATGCAACAAAAAAACCTTAAGAAGGATAGTATCAACCTTGTTAAATCTATCAATGAAGCTACAACCAGATTATTTAAGCTTAACCAGGGATTGCTTCTTATTTCCAAAATCTCGAATCAGGTTTTTCATGAAAAGAAGATGGTCTCTTTGAAACGGATTGTCGAAAATGGTCTGGAGAATTATAAAGAAATCATGGAGTTGAAGAATATACGGATCTCTATAGATGGCAAGGATGAAGCATTAGTTGAAATGAATGAGGTGCTTGCCGAAGTATTGATTTCAAATCTTCTCAGCAATGCAGTAAGGTTTAACATCAATGGTGGATTCATCAAATGTCATATTGATAATATGTTTCTTACATTGACCAATACTGGGTTACCCATGACCACTAAACCCGAGGATCTCTTCAAAAGGTTTCATAAAAACAGTGAAAATCCTCAATCAGTAGGTCTTGGCTTATCTATAGTCAGGAAAATTACAGAGAGTTATGGAATGCTTATCACCTATACCTGCAAGGATAACCTTCATGAACTAAAGCTCCGGTATCGATGAAATTGCTTCCCCCTTGGGGCATTATTATTTTATTTCTTAAACTTTTGTTAAAAATCTCCAACTTCAGATCGTCTTCAGAATCCCGCAATACTATTGTACTATCAAACCAATTAATTTATTAGATATGAAAAAGTTATTATTCGTTATGGTACTGGTGATGGGAGCTTTAGTTGTTAATGCTCAACGTACTCCCGTAAAAGTTGCAGACCTTCAGAAGTCTATTACTGACAATGTTGCTAAAGACTATGTTGGTTTTACAATAAAGGATGCAACAAAAGTTGTAGAAAACAATGTTGTGACATACGAGGTTGTTATCGCAAAAGGAACCATGCAGGAGACTCTCAGTTATGATAATACAGGTAAATTCCTGAAAAAATTGACAGTAAAAGCCGGTACTGTTAAACCAGCTACTAAACCGACAACAAAACCTAAGAATAAATAATGACCGGCAGGTTGTCAAATAATTAAAAGAGGCTGTCTCACGATTGAGGCGGCCTCTTTTTTATCGTTTAGGATATTCTTTAAGTAATCAAGTGCTTTTTTTATCTCTTCGCATAATCAAATCAATTCATCCCCCGGGATTAAAGTTCCCAACCCTTTCGATATTCTCTCACAAGGTATTTATTAGCTTCAGGGATGTTAGTAATTTTCATATTTGCACTATCATACTCCACCTTTTTCCCTGCCCGTAATGCAACTGCTCCAAGTAGAATTGTCTCAGTAACAGGTCCGGTATATATAAAACTACCAGGTGATTGGGTGTTATTCTTGAATGCGTTTATCCATACATTATTGGTATCCTCTCCAGATTTTTCGGGAGTGGTTTTTTGGGAAATACCATTATTTTTTTCGATATACAACACAGGATTTTCTCCCCTGAATCCGGCTATTATTTTTCCTTTATCACCTACAAACATCATACCTTCTCTATCCAGGGACTTTCCTGATGTGCTAAGCTCATCGGGGGTGATGGGTTTCATCCCGCCATCATACCAGAAAAGATCAAATGCAGGCAATTCTGCCTGGGCCTGGAATTTAAATCTTATTATGCACGAAAGAGGGAAGGCAACATCATTCTTGACCCCGACTGCAACATTTCCCTGAAGAGCACAGGTTGTTGTACCATATGCTTCAGCACTAATGGCTGCTGAAGTGATACCTAATGTAAGAAACAGGGGGAATAGACTATAATGCCCCATATCAGCAATGCTTCCTGCACCAAAGTCGTACCAGCCTCGAAAAACAGCATTTGTATAGTTTGGATGATACGGACGATCGGGAACCGGTCCCAGCCATAGATCCCAGTTAAAGTCCTTAGGTACCGGAGGTGTATCCGTCGGATTGGCTTGCCACTGGGGCCACATTGGTCTGTTCGACCAGTTGTGTATCTCCTTTAGTTTGCCAATAGATCCATCGTTTATCCATTTCTTAATTACATCATAGTCAGATCTTTTACTCCATGCAAGCAGATGTGTGCTCAGACCGGTTTTTTTAGCGGTTTCGATGGTAAGCTTTGCTTCATACATCCTGTTGGCAATTGGCTTATGAGTGACAACATGTTTTCCTTTATTCATTGAGGCTATTGCCACAGTCCCGTGAAGATGGTCAGGGGTCATGATCTTTATCGCGTTCACATCTTTCTCTTTTTCAAGTAATTCCCTGAAATCCTCGTAAGATGCACATCCTTTGTAAGTGCCTGAATCTTTTGATTTACCATAATATTTCTGAACAAATTCCTGTCCGATATCTCTTCCTCCCGGTATCCCCTTAATACTTTCTCCCCATGAATTATCACCTAGTGCCGAACGGATACTATTCCGGACATCATTTAAAGACCAGTCTATATAATTTGTACTGAACTTGTTGGGATCGCAGACAGCCACTATTTGCAATGCAGGATTTGAAATTAATGCGGTCATCTCCCTTAATCCCTGAGTACCACATCCGATATATCCCAATGTAATTTTATCGCTAGGAGGCACATAACCTGATCCTCCGAGAACTTGTCTGGGTACAACTGTAATCGCAAAGGAAGCAGCAGCAGCTGATCCCAGGAAATCACGACGGTTTATTTTTTTTGAGGTTGCCATTTTTCTGGAATAGATTTATAGTCACTATTAATAATTGAACAATTTTTTTTTAAATGATTAGATTTTCTGAAGGTTAAAGACTGTGAAAGTAATTTGCACTCTCTTTAAATGTTCCCATTTCCATTTCCACAAAGATATTTTTTACCCCACCTTTCTTAAATGTTACAAAAAATTCCTTCCAGTCAACAATACCTTTGCCAACCGGTACTTCCTTTTTTTCAGTAGCAGACCAATCAGCCAGATGAGCAGAAATAAATCTGCCAGGGTACTTTGTAAAATAGGTTGAAGCTTTATATCCGATGCTTATCACGGCAACCTGAAACTGCATTTTTATGTATGCAGGGTCTAACTGGCTCATCAAAGCATCGTAGATCAGGGTGTTGTTGATTTTTTCAAATTCCATATTATGATTGTGGTATCCCATCTGGATACCTGATGTTTTGGCTTTTAATCCCATAATATTCAATTCATCAGCGGCTTTAAGCCAGTCACTTATTGTTGCCTCTTTTGGTAGTCCAAAACTGGAGAGTATCATCTGTGTCTGACCCGACTCTTTGGCGAATTCAATACGTTCATCAAGGCGGTTTCTCAGTTCATCCATTCCATAGTGAGAGCTTGGACAGATCAGGCCCGCATCGTTAATGATCTTCTTCATCTCCTTGGCTTTAAGTTTCATAAGCGGACCAAAACCTGCACCTTCATACCCTGGAGGAGAACACATTTCAACACTTTGATACCCCATATCTGCAACCATTTTTAATGTTCCGGGGAAATCCTTAACTAGCATATCCCTTACAGTCCACACCTGGAATCCAAGAGGCATTCTAACAGGTTCCGGAGAAACATTAGCGTTAATGTCCAGTGGAAACTGTGATGCAATAACAACCGATCCTAGTCCCAGGGCACTTTTCCCCAGAAACTGTCTTCTTGATAATTTATTCATAATGAGTATGTTTATAAGAAACCTTAATTTATTTCTTTAATTAGCCGCAGGTATCAATACAAATTTATAAAATTGCCTGGATAACTGGCTAAATCTCTTTATGTTTTTTAACCTGCTTTGACCGAACTATTTCAGATAATTTTAGACTGAACTTTCAGGATTTATCTTAATTTTAAAAGATATAAATGCCTGGATCATGAGGAAATCAGAATCTCATTCCGGCACCAGTCGCCGGGATTAATTGTGGTGGCTGCAAAGCGCAGTTAATTGGAAAATAGTTTTGAATTATTATTATTTAACAAATAATCTATTGGATATGAAAAAGATATATTATATATTGTCTGGACTAACTATTGCCGCTATGTCATTTACAAAATTTCCGCAAACAGAGATCAGCAATGGATTAATCCATGCCACGATCCTCCTTCCCGATGCAAATAAAGGATATTACCAGGGAACACGGTTCGATTGGTCAGGAAATATAGCCAGTCTTGAGTACAAGGGTCATAACTATTTCGGTCAATGGTTTAGTAAATACAGCCCCGGGATACATGACGTAATAATGGGGCCTGTGGAAGAATTTGCACCTTTGGACTATTCAGAAATAAAAGCAGGCGGCAGCTTTATTAAAATAGGAGTAGGAGTAGTCTATAAGCAAGATGATAAGCCATATGAATTCAGTAGATTATACCAGTTATTAAATCCTGGAAAATGGACCATTAAAAAGAAAGCAGATCAGGTATTGTTTATACATGATCTGAACGATAAGGCTTACTCTTACCATTATGAAAAAACTGTAAGTCTGACAAAAGATAAACCTGAAATGGTTCTTTATCATACTATTAAGAATACAGGAACACGTACAATTGAAACGAATGTTTATGACCATAATTTCTTTGTAATTGACAAACATCCGATTGGTCCGGGACTTATAGTGAAATTACCGTTTAATCTGAAAGGAAACGGAGCAGGATTTGGAGAATTGGCTGAAATCCAAGGCAATCAGATATCGTTTCTAAGAACAATAGGTAACGGAGAAGAGGTTGAGTGTTTTTCTTTAGAAGGATTTGGCCCTGGTGCAGCTGATTATGAAATTACGATCGAAAATCGCATAACGGGTGCAGGAGTGAAGATTACATGCGATCAGCCATTTCTTAAACTGGCATTCTGGGCCTGTTCAACTACTCTTTGCCCGGAACCATATATCAAAATTAAAGTAGAACCCGGAAAAGAAATCAAATGGTCGATTAAATACGAATTTTATACTCTGACTAAATAATTTCAGACCGCTTTTAAAGGAGTTATAGCAGGAGTTATGCTAAATCAGACGATAGTTGTTACGCTCAAAGACACAAAACAATTCTTATTATATAGATTTATTCGTATTTTGAGGAATATTTACCTATGGATTGTTGTCTAATATTGATCAACTCACTTAAAAAAAGAAAGAAAATGAAAAGAAACATTAAAGAATTTCATGTTAACGGCCTTGGTTTTTTGCGGTTAATATCACTGACACTTATGCTGGGACTTATTGCTCCGGTTATGACCAGTGCTCAGGCTGGTAAAACAAATTTTGCAGGTAACTGGACCTTAAATGCCGAAAAGAGTACCCAGCCTCAGGGTGGTCAGGGTAATGGTATGAGAATGGGTGGCAATTTTGTTGCTACTCAGGAAGCCAATCTTCTTACAGTTGTCAGAACAAGGACTGGTCAGGATGGACAACCCTCTACAACAACTATGAAGTATACACTCGATGGAAAAGAGAGCGTAAACACATCACCCAGAGGCGACAGCAAATCAATAGCAGCATGGTCTTCTAATGGAAAGTCACTGACTATTGAAACTTCAAGAACCATGGATATGAATGGTACGTCAAGGACAATGAAGTCAACTGAGATATGGGTTCTTACCGACGCAAAAACACTGACTGTAGCAAATACAAGACAAGGTCAGAATGGTGAAGTAAAAACCACTATGGTTTATGATAAGAAATAACATTGTTATTAAGAATTGACTGGAAACAGGCTCCTGATGGAGCCTGTTTATTTTAGTGAGTTCATGAGATCTCGGATCTGTTTCCATCCAATAAGTATTATATGATTGGACTTTAATAAGTCCTTGAATTCAGTGCCTGAAATCAGATCAAGATCATGCTGGCGCCAGGCTGAGCCATAATCATCGTGTCCTTTACTTATGGCTTGCATTTCATCATTATCAATCGCAAGATGAACAATCATCTCGTTTAATCCTGGCTTCATTGTTTCAACACCTTTTTTATAAGCATCAATCCATTTGCCTGTGATCATCTTAGGTTCCAGCATGAATAAATTATCAATAAGGAAAATTTTCGATTCCATTGATTTAGCCACATCAGGTGGAAACCAACTTAAATATGACCGTGGAAAAAGAACTGGTAAATGATAGATATCGGAAAGTTTAAGATATATTTTTACAAGCTCGGGATTAGCCAGGACACTCCCCATATGCGTATCAATATGAGTAGGTTGAACCCCTGAAGCTATTGCTTTATCAATCTGGGCTCTGAGTTCTTTTTCTACCTCAGTACCTTTTGCTGCTTTTCCAAGTTCTTCTACTGACGGATAAAAGTAATTGTTCTTATCAAGAAGGCTTGGAATCTGGTCAGAAGCAGTTATCCCATCCCATTTATAGAGACCCCATTCTGCTGTCAGTGTCAGGTGAATTCCGACATCCATGCCAGGATGGTCTTTTGAATATGCTATAATTTCAGAAGCCCATGGACAGGGCACCATGATGCTGCCTGATGTGATGGCTTTATTTTCGAAAGCCCTTATGCATGCCATATTAACGGAATGAGCCAGTCCCATATCATCAGCATGAATGATGAGCAGTTTAGAATCCCCTGGATATCCAAGCATTTCAGCCAGATTTTTATTTCCCTGTGAACTGATGTTGAGAGTGATTAACAGACTGGTTAAAACAAGTATTAACTTTTTCATTTTGTTGTTAATTAAATACCTTTTTATCTTGAGGTCATCATGAAGTCCTGTTCTTTGTTCCCGGCAGGGAAATTTCTTTTGACGAAATTATAAATAATTCTGACTTAAAAAAAAGCCCCACGGGTTTCAAATCCCGTGAGGCCTCATACTTTGCTTTTCACAACATATGCCTGAAAATCAGAGCATAAACCTTTTAATTCTTAATTTCCACAACAGCATACTTTGAAATTTTCCAGAACTGTTCCGGATCTTTTATCTCTATGCTGGCAATTTTATTGTTTTTGTCACGAACCAAAGCGTAGGAGTTGCTTGGGTGTTCCGTAATAAGCTTTGCAGCTTTTGAATTCACAGGAATACTTTTCGTTTCCCTAATATTGACCTGGGTAAATAAACTGTCAGAAAAATCCTGGTGTAAGGACTCTTTCTTTCCAAGTCCCAGAAATCCACCTTCCTTAGATACCAGACCCTTTGCTTTAAGAGTTTTGTATGTTCCATAAGCTACAAAACCTTTGTTCATCTCAGCAAACTGATTACTGATTTTCTCATCCTTCTGTGCAATTGCAATCTGCTGATCGGTCATTCGCGTATTAAGTTGTCCGATTTCGAAATCCTTTTGAGTCAGATTTACTTTAAGCTCAGCTATTTCAGTCTCACGTTGTTTCATTGAAATTTCGAGTTCAGCTACTTTAACCTGCAGGCCTTTAATTGTTCCACCTGAATTCTTTAGCTGTGCTGTCAACGAGGCTATCTTCTTTTTATTCTGATCGAGCAGAGTATTAACATACTCAATATCCTTTAGTATTTGCTCCTTTTTGTCTTTAGAAAACTCTTTATCCGATGACTTCATCGTTATTATGTTTTCTTTCTCTTTTACTGTGTTCAGATCTTTTTCAATTTGATCAAATGTTAACATCCATTCGTTGATAACTGAATCTCTGGAAGTTAATAATTGTGTAAATGAGTGTTTTTGGTTTTCTACAATAGCAAGATGTTTTTTCTGCTCATTATTATACATTGAATTTACAACGAAACCGGCTACTACTAAAAGGAGTAGACACACTATTAGTGTTGTCAAAATGCCTTTTTTCATTCCTTCTTTCTTTGCCTTTCTTTCATTATTTCTTGAAGCCGCATTATCATTTGCGATAGGACGGGTATTGTTTACTTCATTTGTCATTTTAATTCCTCCTTGTTTAATTTACTTTTTTGTTATAGTTTATACTACTTCAAACACTATGCCTTAAATTATTAATGACATTAACGTATTTAAAATGAGTACGTTGACTACGAGCACTTAGAATTATAAATAGTTCATTTTGAGAAATCAATTCTCATATTGAGAAGAAAAAAGATAATGGATAGAGAGTATTCATTAAGCAGGAGTTATTCATTACTCCTTCTCTTCCTTTAATATGCGGTAAATGGTAGAAATTCCAATATCGAGCTTTTCAGCAGCAAGTTTGATATCGTCATTATTTTTTTTGAGAGTGGCTTTAATTATTTTCACCTGGTATTCCCTCAGGGTCAGATTGTCATTGGAAACATCAGACAGCGGATCACCTCTGTCAATCACAAGATCAGTTGGTTCAATAACATCATTCTCCGATATGGTTACCGCGAGTTCAATAACCGATTTTAATTCGCGTACGTTTCCAGGAAACGGATAACTCATCAGTTTTTTTTGTGATTCTACTGACAGTTTTTTTAACATGATATTATTTTCTTCGCAGAATTTTCCAATAAAATTCCGGGCCAGAATCAATATATCATTTGCTCTGTCGCGTAATGGAGGTAACTCGATGGGTAATCCTAAAAGCCTGTAAAACAGATCTTCCCTGAAGTTTCCTCTCTTTACTTCCTCTTTCAGATTTTTATTTGTTGCTACGACAATTCGGCAGTCGGTCTTCACGGGCTTGTTACTGCCTATCCTGACAATCTCTTTTTCCTGCAGAACACGTAATAACTTTGCCTGTAAATTCAGTTCCATTTCTCCTATTTCGTCAAGAAAGAGGGTACCTCCGTCTGCTTCTTCAAAACGGCCTATTCGTCTGTAGGAAGCGCCTGTAAAGGCACCTTTTTCATGACCGAACAATTCGCTCTCAATCAATTCGGATGGGATAGCCGCAATATTAACTGTAACGAATGATTTGTCTTTTCGCTTTGAATTGTAATGAATAGCCTTTGCAACGAGTTCTTTTCCTGTTCCTGTTTCGCCTGAAATAATAACTGTAATGTTTGTACTAAGAGTTTTGTCAATAAGGTCGTAGACACTCATTATAGCGGGACTTTCGCCCAGTATGCTTTCACGAAAACTGTATTTCTTTTGAACTTCTTTGCGCAGCGTCGATATCTCTCTCTTAAGTCCGATACCGTTCCGGATATTCTTGACTGTGTTTGTGAGCCGGTCCTTAATATCGTCTGACTTGCTTATATAGTCATAAGCTCCCATTTTTAGCAGGCTGACTACCGTATCAATATCTTCCTGTTCGGAAATCAGTATAACCTGCACATCGCTGTTCTCTTCTCTGATTCTTTTCAGCACCTCAAGCCCTGTATAATCCGGAAGCCTGTAATCGAGGGTTACAATATCAGGTAATTCAAAAAGACTATTCAGAAAATCTTTCCCATTAAAAAAACTCTTTATCTCAAAGTCAGGATTTAGAGAAAGAGTGTGGACTAAAAGCCTGTTATACCATTCGCTGTCTTCTACAACAAATATTTTAAAAGGCTTTTCAGACATATCTTGACGAATTCTGGTTTATTGTTTATTCCAGTACTTGCAAAGTAAAGTAAAAATGGCCGTATTTGCCATAGTTTTAACTGATTTTTGTGATTTGATCTTTAATAAGTCCGCTAACGACTTCAAATTCCAGAATAGTTTCTTCCAACAGTTTCTCAAGAGCCTGTGGTTCAACCTTTTTTTTAATATTTTCTTCAATCTTTCTAAGGAGATTGCAAAGATCCGATGCGCCGATATGCTTACATGGAGGTAACATTTTATGTGCCAGATCCGCAACGGAGTCCACCCGACCAGATTTTACGGCCTCCTGCATTTCGTCCAGACCTTTTTTTGTTGAATCGATAAAAGAGACCAGCATCTGCTTTACAAACTTTTCATCACCCCCTGAAATGTGATAAAGATTATCTAAATTAATTTTATCCGGAGAAGTAGATTTGATTTTTTCTTCACTAATTGGTTCAACATTTGTAACCGGTTCATAATCTTTAATCACAGAAAGAATTGTTGTCAGTAATGTCTCTTCAGTAAATGGTTTTGGAAGCACTGCATTCATCCCGGCCTGCCGGTATTTTTGCCAGTCTTCTTTTACGGAGGCAGCCGAGATACAGATCACCGGCATTTCTGATTCCGTAATATTCATCTCATCCCTGATAAACCGGGTAGCTTTTAATCCGTCAATACCTGGCATTCTGGCATCCATAAACAATAGATCAAACCGATCTGATTTCAATATTTCCAATGCTTCCATTCCATTTGCAACCTCATGATTACTGACTTTCCACCTGTCCAGTATCGTTTTGAAAAGCAGACGGTTGTATTCTTCATCATCTACAATCAGTATTTTCAGATTTCTGATTTCTTCAGGAATATACAAGGGAGGAATAACCTCTTTTCTGACCAGTTTTTCATCACCAGTCTGGTAGGGAATATTACAGGTAATCGTGGTTCCATGATTCTTTCTGCTTACGCAAACAATAGTACCGCTCTGCAATTCTATAAGCTTTTTGACTATCGATAAACCTAATCCTGTACCGCCATATTTGCGGGTAGTGCTCATCTCTTCCTGGGTGAAATCTTCAAAAATAAAGTCTATTTTACTCTCTTCAATACCAATACCTGTATCAGTTACCTCTATGACCAGTTCAATTTCTGAGGATTCCTTTTTGATACAATCCACACTTAAATTTACCATCCCGTTTTTAGTGAATTTGACTGAATTACTAACCAGATTAATCATTATTTGTTTTAGACGGTAAGGATCTCCCAGCAAAACATAAGGGGTCTCCGGACTTATTGAATAGGTTAAGCTGGTGTTATTCCTGAGGGCGTTTCTTTCAAACAGCGCAAATACATCTTCGAGAATTTGTGCTATAGTGAAATGTACTTTTTCCAGTGATAGTCTGCCATTCTGCAATTTGGCAAAATCGAGAATGTCGTTGATTATTTTCGCGAGATGATCGGAGGAGGATTTGATAATCTTCAGCGTACGGTTTATATTTTCATCTAATGGTTCATGCAAAAGCTGTTCTGTAAATCCTGAAATAGCTGTTACAGGTGTACGGATCTCATGACTCATATTAGCCATAAAGAGTTCTTTTGTCCGTGCCAGTTTTTCGGCTTCATCTTTAGAAGTTTGAAGGGCAATCTGATAAACATGGGTCTTTCTTACATATCGGACAATTATAAGCATAACTAAAATTGCCAGGAGAGTGCCCGACACAGAAAACATAGCCAGCCAGATATAGGTTCTTGCTGCTAATTTATTGGCTGCTAAAGCTTTTGCATTAATAATTCCGGAAATTTCATTTTCAATTTTGGTAATCAGGTCATAAAACTGTTCTTTGATTTCAGAGCTGGTGACAGCTAACGTTGACTCCCTCATCATCAATCTTTCCTTTGTTATGCTGTCTTGCTGCTCGATCTCTTTAAGATTGCTGATAATTTCCTTTTCATTCAACCTGTTTTTATTAGTGCTACTGAAAACACGTTTGAGTATATTCTTTTCAGTTTTACTTGCTTCCAATGAACTACTATCCAACCGGTCAGATAATTGTTTAAGATCTTCAACAACAGTGTGGTTATTATAGAGATACAAAATCTGGTTCCAGATAACTATGTTTTTTTCAATGAGCTTACTGATTGTATCAGTCTGTTGGAGAACCAAAGAATCAGTCAGACATTCTGAACGCAATCTGCTAACCTTATCATCAATGTTAGAGATGATAGAGTAATAAAGTTTAAGATCCAGTGTATTATGGGTACTGGTATAAATGCGGATACTGTTCTGTGCCTTTTCCAGATCCATTGAAATTTCCCTGATGCTTAATATCCGAAGGTCAGGTTTTAAGTCCAACTGAATTGAAGTAACTATTGAAGAAAGATTGCGATAGGATAGATAACCGGTTGCTGAGAGAAGGACAACTGCCAGTATCATTAATAATCCAATCTTTATCTGAACTGAAATTTTCTTCACGGGTATTGTGGAAGGATAAGTAATACCCAAAGCTATAAAAATTTATTTTCAATATATTGATCAAGATATAATCTGCAGAGTGCAGGAGCGAAAGTATCCTTTATTACAAAAAAATCGTAATTATTCTGAGTGCTTCTTTCTTCTATAGTACGTGATTGTAAGAGCAGGACTGCAAGGGTATTGTTGTTTTCTTTTTTCAGCAACCGTATGATCTCTGCACCACTGATCCCATTATCCATATTGTAATCAACAAAAGCAATAACGTCGTTATCAATAAATTCACGGGATTCAATTTTTCGAATGCAATTATAGGAATCTATAAATGAATGTAGAACCAATTTGTACTTCATTTTATGTTCTACAAAATGAATGCTTTGTTGTAAAGCATTGAAAATGAGACTATTATAATATTCATTATCTCCAACCACAAGTACATTGACTGTTTGTTTCATACTACTTTCGTCTTGGTTCCGTTGATACTATTCTAAAAATGTGCCAGATTATTTCAATAAGGTAACATTAATTTGTATCTAATTAGATATTAATTAATTATGTTATTAATCTTTAAATTATTTGAAGCCTGACAAAGAAAATATTTCTCAAAATGAGAAACAGATGAGGTAAGATTGGGAGAAAAGGGGAAGGTGATTTCACAAAAGGTTAACAAAAGTGAAACATAAAAAAAGCGAATTCCTGATTTCGCAGGAATTCGCTATAAATTATAAATTACCTATAACTGTTATTTTCTGCTGGTAGCGTCTTTGTTCTCAGACTCTTTCGGTTGTTGTCTTTTTTAATTTTTGTTTCTGATTTGTTTTTTTTGACAGTCCTTCGGTTAGTAACATTGTTTTTTTTCGGTGGCCGATTTATCACTGACTTGTCTGTCACTGTTGTGGATGACCTTCGGGTGGTTACATTGGGTTTTTCCGGTGGACGATTTACCACTGACTTGTTTGTAGCAGCGCCAGATGATCTCCTGGTGGCCCCCGCATTCTTACCAACGGATGGATCAGTTGCGGATCTATTTGTCATTGTGGTTGTTGATCTTCGTGTAGTGCTGGCCCTTTTCCCGTTAGATTGTCCGACATTTTTCGATTGTTGATCGGATCTTCTTACAGAGTTATTCCCTGATGAATTATCTGAGGATCGTCTGTATTCATCAGGATGCATTTTAGCGAACTTATTTTCTCCATCTTTTCTTTGGTCGGGATGTGAATATGTTGCTTTATATGTACCGACCTCTATTCTGCGATTAACATCGGGTGAAAAGGAACGTCTTCCACTGTAATAAAAGTCATTCCATCTTGTATATCGGTGAGAGTCCCAACGGCGATAATGCCCGAAATAATCATTATTCCAGTTATAATGATACCCGTAATAGTAATGATAGTAAGCCGGACGCCAGGGATGCCAGTATGTTGGGTAATAGCCCCAGTACCATGAAGATTGCCAGGTTGTATAGGAGGGAAGGTACATAAATCTTACCAGAGGCCAGTCGGCAATTTCGGCCGGTGTGGTTCTTATATAAGTTATATTCTGTCCGTTAACAGACCGTGTATTCCCCGAATATCCGGGATTAGGTGTCTCACCGTTGTTTTCATTATCAAATATAGGTTCAATAATATAATTCTTACCATATAATTCTTCGTCACCGGTAAGCTGGAGCTGCACCTGTCCATTGTTAAAACGTTGTACTGTAAAAACAGCAACGTCCTGGTTTTCCTTCGGGCTTACGGCAACCTGCAAAACAATATTATGAACGTCGCCGTCCACATCATCAAATACTTTAATGTAATCCACCATGTTATCTCCATTAAGGTCGAGATTATTGATATTGGATTTTTCATCGTTAAGGATTCTTTCGAACTCTTCAAGCGTTTTTGATTGCTGGAACAGCTTCATTACAGCGTAAAGATTAAGATTATCCCCTGGCAGACCCAGGTAATCCTCCTGTTTATCCTGTGCCATGAGTGTAGTACCAGCGGCAAACAAAGCCGCCAGAATACAGATGATTATAAATTTTTTCATAAAATAAAATATTAGAAGGACAAGTTAGTACTTTAAAGTAATAACAAAACCTATACCAACTTTTTTTTGTACTTAAAAGAACATCCATTTCACCCTGCCCTGTAAACATTCGTGATAATACCTTAAGTAAACTGAAACAAAGTTTAATTCAAATAATTGTTGTATCATTATACAGAATACTTTTGTTTTTGGATTTTCAATGCAATGAATTTTAATTACTTACAAAGAGAAAGGAAAATAATATGTGTTTTTCAGCCGGTGCAAGTTTTGCAGGAGGTGACCTATTACCTCATAAACATAAACAATTTTAATGCGGGTTTCAGGTAAAATATTGATCTTGGTTTTTGCAATAAGCAGTCTGTGTAATATATCGGTCAATGAAGATATTGATAATCATCAGCTTTGGCTTCAGTGCAAAATAGAGAATATGATATCCTTTGAATTATTTAATACTGCTATTCTTGGGTCCCTACATGTAAATAACCGTGAAAAGAAAAATATTATTACTATAATTGATTTTTCCAGGCCATCAATCGAAAAACGGTTTTTTGTAATTGACCTTGATAATAAACGGCTTATTTATAAATGTTTTGTTGCACATGGCAAAAACTCAGGTGAAAATTATGCAAAAAGCTTCTCGAACCAACCGGAATCGCTAAAGAGTTCACTGGGTTTTTATCTGACAGCAGAAACCTATTCAGGTGATCATGGCTATTCGCTTCGGCTTGATGGTCTCGAAAAAGGTATAAATGACAATGCAAGAGCCAGGGAGATAGTTATTCATGGGGCTGAATACGTGAGTGAGGAATTTATTAAAAAGTATGGCAGGTTGGGTAGAAGTTGGGGATGCCCTGCCTTACCGGTTGAAATTTCAAAAGAAATAATAGATAAAATATCCGGAGGGAGTTGTCTCTTTATATATGGTGATGATAATTATTATAAAGAAAATTCAATCTTTATAAAGGAGAAATAATTTCTGCTGTCAGTAAAGGTTAATATACCGCTCAACACATACCGCATATATAAGATTTGGTTGCTTCCTTATGGAATTTCTATAAGATATCAGACCCCAGGAAGCAAAATTTCTACCTTGTAGGAAGTGCATGCGTAACAAAACTAAAATGGATTTATGTTGATTTTAGAATAATTAAATTTTTAAATTTGTGCAGGATAATCAATTTAAATTATTATGAAAGAACTTGTACGTTGTCGCCCATGCGGATTTGTAATGGATTCAGATAAACTGGGAGATGTTTGTCCAGCTTGCGGAATGCCAAGAAAAGTTTTTGAACCTTATAGGGAAAGAGTTTCCCGTAACAGATTAATATTACTTAATTTTGATCTTCATCCAATTGCCATACATCTTTCTCAGTCGTTTGTTATAGCGATCCCGATTCTGGTAATTATTACGAATCTTTTTAAACAATTTCAACCTGAAATGCTTAAAAATGTTTTAATATTTTCAGTATTTGTATTCCCATTTACTCTTATCCTGGCAATTATCACAGGAATAATTGACGGTCTGACCCGATTTAAAACTCTCGCGACTCCTATACTAAGAGTCAAAATAATATTCAGCCTTATAATTCTTTCGTTATCTATTGCACTATTTTTTGTTGCACCGCAATCAAAACTTTATATTCTTACAATAGTGTTAAGTATCTTATCTCTTGGTGCAGGTTTTCAGCTGGGTTTGTGGGGCAAAAAGCTTATTAACGTTATATTACCAGGTTCATATCCACAGAAGAAGGGCACTAAAATAACTCAACCTCAAAGCGATATAATCAGTCCTACTGAAAAGTAGTGTACTGACAGTTTTAAGCAGGCGGCCGTTCAACCTGGAAGATATTAATATTAATTGTTAACACAAATTATATCCATGACGGCTGTCACTCTTAAAGAACTCAAAGAAGAATTAATTAGCTGTACACCAAAAGAACTAAGGGACCTCTGCCTCCGTCTGGCAAGATTTAAAAAGGAGAATAAAGAATTATTAACCTATCTCCTTTTTGAATCATCAGATGAAGCATTGTATGTAGTACGTGTAAAAAAGGAAGTTGATGCGCAATTTGAGGAGATAAATAACAAGAGCTATTACCTAATTAAGAAAAGTTTTCGGAAAATATTACGAACTATCAGGAAGTATGCCAGATACTCACAGAAGAAAGAAACCGAAGTCGAATTGCTCGTATACTTCTGTACAAAACTTAATAGATTTACTCCCTCAATACAGAAGAATTCAGGTCTGCAAAACTTCTACAACAGACTAATAGAGACTATCAGAAAAAAGGTAACTCTCTTACATGAGGATCTTCAGTTTGACTATGGGGCAGAGCTTGATCTGTTAATCAGAAATTGAGAGAATATTTCCATCAGGATCCTTGAACCAGGCAACCCTTGTTCCTCCCGGCGCAGTCCAGATATCTTCTGCATCCTGATCAATAAAAGTAAATCGTTCAAATGTTATACCTTTTTCTTTCAGCATACTGATTGCTGAAATGATATCATCTGTATCCCAACCAAGCACCGTGAATGGCTGCGGAATTAGTTTTTCAACAATGGAAATTCTTAGATGTGCTCCGGAGGCCTCAAATTCCATACCGAAGCTGTCCTCTGATAATAGCTTCAATCCAAGTTTCCCTTCGTAAAATTCACGGGCTTTGCCCGGACGAGTTGCAGATACAAATACTTTGATTCTCTGTTTTGAGAGCATACTTGTGATTTTTAAGTTGCTGGTTTTACTTTGCAGGGTAAGAAATCCATTTCCGAAATTGCGAGTGGATCATTGAAATCAGAATACCGTATCCATTCAGGAACAACAATAAAATGTGCAATATCCTTCCAATACTCTTTCCTTTCCATTGCCTCCGGAAATGCCTGTAAATAGAGATCAAGCATTTTGTTAAATTCCTTTCCGGCCTGAAATATTACTCTTCCCTCATACTGGATCGTACGTTCATTTTCCCAACCTATAACGAGCGCTACTGTTCTGTTCTGAGTTAAATTTGTAAATTTTCTCGAGGTACGCATGGTATCGATAATTAACCTTAAATCGGGAGCTACAGCAAAGCCAACTAATGCAGCTTCCGGATTGCCTTCGGAGGAAACAGTTGAAAGAACTGCAAACCGGTGTTTTGAAATAAAGTCGTATAGAAAATCTGTTTTCATATATTCTCTTTGTAATTAAACAGTCAGATTTTAATTATGTTTATATAAACACTTTTGCAAAACCATCAATGATCATGTAATATTCAACGAAAGTTATTATAATAAGAAGAACAAAAAACGGATTTTTGTGTTTGCGCTCAAAATGAGTTACTTTTGACAAATGTTTAAGAACCGGGAAAATATACGGTTTATACCTTTTGATGCAATTATTGTTATGTCGATTCTCTTTTTGGGAATATTGATTTACAATAATTTGTCAGTTAGCATTCCTGTACATAAAAGTAACCTGGTTTCAACTTATTTTTCTTTGATCGGGAAGAGTGCTGTTTCAAGTCCGTCTGCCCGGTTACAGGTATTTCAGAAAACATGGATATCAAATAAAGATAACTTTAACCTCCTTGCTTTTAACAGGAATCCTTTTTCTGAAAACAAAAAAACAAGCATAAAAGTCTCTCATCTCCTGCTAATCAGACAAAGTTCACACAAAATCCCTCAATTCATTCTCCGGTATCATCTTTTTCCTTTGGAAGCTGATGATTTACCTTATATAAGTTAATTAATAATCTGTATTTAAACAGATTGTCTTTTTTATTCAATTAACTTAATATAAAATATTATGAAAAGCTTTCTATATTTAATTATTTCTATTGCTATTGCAATAACACTGACCTCCGCTAACCAGAAAAGTACTGAAAACATAAGAAGTATTATTCTTCAGGCAAGTGGTAAAAATGTTGGGTCAGTTTCATTGAAACAATCGGCAGATATTATTTCCTCCAGGTTAAAATCATTTGGATTAAACTCCTTCGAAGTAAAGGTTTCAGCAGATAAGGGACAGGTTATAATCCTGTTGCCTGCTAAAACCAACATATCTGAAGTTGAAGGATTGCTTACATCAAAAGGTGAGCTTGCTTTCTACGAAACATATTCTAATAACGAAATTAAAGATTTATTAGAACCTGAGAATCAGCTTTTTAAACTACTTAAACACGATCAGGAACAAAAGACCTCTGATCCCCGGGTAGGATGCACCAATACTGAAAACCGGAAGAACGCGGATGAATATCTCAGATCGGCAATTCCTGTAAAGAATTGTAAACTTTTCTGGGGAAATGAATCGGAAAAATCAGGGTATTGTTTATTCGCATTAAAAACCGATATGAATGGAAAACCATTACTTGCAAGATCAGATGTAGAATCTGTTAAGATTGTCAAAGGTAAGGACACACAAGACTGTAAAATTCAAATCAAATTAAAACCGGAAGCAATCACTTTTTTTGCAGAAGCCACAAAAAACAACCTGAATAAAGCTATTGCCATCGTCATTGATGATCAGGTATACGCATGGCCTATTGTGAAATCTGCAATTGAAAGAGGTGAAATTGAAGTTACTGGAAACTTCACCGAAAAGGAGGCCAATTATTTACCGGCTGTCTTTAATTCAGAACAACTTCAGCTAAGTTTTAAATTACTGAAGTAATCAGATTCAGAAGAGGTTGCATGATCTGCGGCCTCTTTTTTTTAATGCTCAATGCTTCATTCAGATTTTGCTTTCCTGAACGGGGTAACCAAGTGCAATGACAGGAGCCGGGTTCTATCAAAAGCTAGTTTCCAAAGACTTTTTTAAGCAATTCTGATGTTCTGGCCATTGGGTCTTTACGAATTTTTATTTCTTCTTTGGCAATCATTATAAAAAGGCCATCGATAGCTCTCTGAGTGACATATTCAGGAAGATTGGGATTCATTCTTTTAACAAGAGGGATCTTGTTATAGATTGTAATTAAATCACTCCAGTATCGGGTTGCATTAACATTATCAAGAGAAGTTTTAATTATTGGCTGAAATTTTCCTATAAGCTCTGGTGATGTGGTATTCTTCAGGTACATAGTAGCAGCATTATCTGCTCCTTTAACAATATTAATAGCATCTCTCACTGTCATGCCTTTTATCGCGGCTATAAAAATTGGTTTTGCTTCACTTGCAGCTTTCTCAGCTGCACGGTTCATAGATTCATTAAATTCATCCACTTTTTTTGCCATTCCAATTGCTCTGAGTTTTGACTCCATCTCCTTTGCTTCAGAAGGAAATGGGATCTTTATTTCAGGATTGCCCCAGTATCCATTAAGAACTGAAACCACTTTCACACTTTCTCCGGTACCATTTACCAGAGCTTCTTTAATGCCATCAGCAGCATCCTTTTCGGTAAGACCTTTTGTTTTAGAGTTAAGTAATTTTTTTGCATCCTTAAAAAACTGGGCATCTGTAATTTGGATACTTAATAATGCAATAATAACAAGGAAATAAATTTTTTTCATATTAAAGATTTTTAGAAGTATGGCATTACTTAAGCAATTTTCCTGTCTGATAAATAAGTGTTATAAGACAATATCAACAATAAGGTCTGTAAACGTAAAAATGGTGAAATAGTTGCACTGATTGTAATAATTGTTAAAGAAGTTAAGATATCTTGCTTCCTCTACCCTGAATTATAAACCTTGCCTTCAGAGTTTTAAAAATAAAATATATACTGCTTATTATCAGCTCCCTTAAACACTATTCATTCTGTCAAAAGCTTTCTGCAAATCCTCCGGTCCGGCTTTAATCATAGTTTCACTGAATCCAAATGTAATTTCAGTTTTCCCTTGTTTCAGTTGCATGAAAACAGCTTCAATAAAATCACTAACATCAGGGGCGCTGTTATGTAAACTTTTGCCACCAAGTTCCGTATTGAGTGCAGGAGGTATAACTTCAATTACCTCAATATTTTTTGATTTCAATAAATGTCGCAGAGAAAGGGTAAATGAATGGAAAAAAGCTTTTGTTGCCGAATATACCGGCATTCTGGCCAGAGGTACAAAAGATAACCCGGAGGTAATATTAATAATAGTATTCAGCGATTTCAGATTAGTAAAAAGCGCTGTAAGATGAACAGGAGCCTCAATATTAATAGCAATTTCCTCTTTTGCCCGTTGAAAGAAGTCACTATCAGAAACTGACATCCAGTGCTGAATACCTGCATTATTTATAAGAACACTCAGATCATTATGTTTCTCTGAGATCCAGCCGAATAGATTTTCTCTTTCGGAGGATTTGGATAGATCACATCTTCTTATTATAACTGACGGATATTTTTTTGAAACTTCCTCCAAAAGAGATTCCCGTCTGCCGCAAATAATTACTGTATTGTGCTCTTTTACAAATCTTTCTGTTAGTCCCAAACCAATACCTGAAGCACCGCCTGTAATTAATACTTTATTATTTGAAATTTTCATTCTGAACACAGTATTAGATTAACGTATGCATATCCGCATAAAACTTAAATCTTTTTATAAACTTCGAATAAACTGTCAATTGTCTGAGCCAGGTCAAAATCCAGCTGAGTTATTCCCTTGGCATCATGAGAGTTTAATTTGATAGTTACAATGTTGTAAATATTGCTCCATTCGGGATGATGTTCCATCTTTTCTGCCTCCAGTGCGACCGAAGTCATGAATGAAAATGCGTTTACAAAATTATTAAATTTAAAAGTTCTCGATAAATAAGTTCCATCAAATGACCAGTCTTTTAATTTCACTAAAAGTAAATCTTTGACTTCAGTATTTGAAAATGCTTTCATAGTAATATTTATTTTAGATTAATATCCGTGTATATTTCCTCTAACTCCGAATTGCTTTTTATCATCATGTTTGTTATTGAATCTTCATTTTCATGGTGATAGATATAAGAAGGTATTTTTGTCTCCTTCATGAAAACTCCAGCCTCAATTGCCCTGTCAAACAGATCAGAATCTGTTCCAAGAATTATATTTCTGAACCCGTTTAATTGAAGCAAAACGCTTCTTTCAATAAAAAAAGTTCCCCCAATAGCACATTCACTAAGGTTGATTCTTTTATTATAATTAAACCTGTCAGGAACATACTGATTACCAATGATTTTGGTCCCACCGTATAAGAACCTGACATAGGGATTTTGTATGAGAATGTCTTTCCTTGATTGAAGATGTAACGGATTATACTCGTCATCTGAGTCTAGAAAAGAAATGAATTTCCCGGCAGATAAGTTTATTCCTGTATTTTTTGACATAGCTTCCCCGCTATGGGCTTTTCTGAAATATTTTATCGTATTATTTAATCGGAGGTAGGGGAGAATCTGTAAATAAGTTTCGTCGGTACTTTCGTCATCTACAATAATCGCCTCCCAGTCATGTTCTGTCTGGGAAATCAGTGAGTCTAATGCTTTTTTTAAAAGATTTGCTCTGTTATAAGTTGTGATAATAATTGAAAAAAAAGGTTGGACAACCGGTTTTACATTTTTACCTGAATCCTCAAAAGATAATACTTTCATATTTTAGAATTTAACAGGTAAACACAGAATTTCTTTTATTGTTTATTGCTTAAATGAATTTAGTGAACTGAACAGGCGTTTAGCAGGTTAATTATTATCCGGAGCAGAGCAATAAAAAGTTTGTATATCAAAGGAAGGAAAAATGACACAATTGTAACATTGAATTTCATTCACTCACTTGTTATTATTATGAGTGTTTCATTACTTTTACATCAGATTGAAATTTCTGTTGGAGCGTATTAAGAAAATCTTTGTTTATGCATTAGATGTACCCTGACGGTTAGTAGTGGAACCCGGGCAATAGTTTCAAGAATATTAAAATTCACAAAAAAATGAAAAAACAGCGACTTTTTTGCTTTATGTCATTCCTCACCAGATTAACAGAGGGAATATCTCTATAACTGATTATGCGATCACTTTAAAGAACTATAATTCAATTAAAAGGAGTATTAACCAATAAAAGCTCAAAATACTTCAGATCATTACAGAAATCAATAATTATTATTATGGACCGAATGATAAAAAATTGTATAGGTGTCGGTATTTTCGGCTTAATATTTATAAGCGGTTGTCATCAGGCTGGAAAAAACTCAGAGAAATCTACACCTTCAGCTATTCCTGTAACAGTTTCGTCATTGCATACAGGACGGATGGTCAGTTATCTCGAATTAAGTGCAACATCGGCATTTTTGTTTAAAGCTTCTGTTAAAGCTCCTGTTACCGGGTATATTGAAAATATGTTCATTAACCAGGGAGATGCTGTTAAAAATAACCGGTTATTATTCACGGTAAAAACGAGAGAGGCATCAGCTATAATGAATGATTCTCTTAATAGTCTGAAATTCAGAGGCGTTGTTGATGTCAACGCTGCTATTGCCGGTATTATTTCGACCATTGAGCACCCAAAAGGTGATTATGTTGCTGAGGGAGATCAGCTTTGCCAGATAGCTGTTCCGGAAAGTTTTGTATTTATTCTGGATATCCCATTCGAACTTTCGCAATCTCTAAAGTTGAATACCAGGTGCGAAATTGTTCTGCCTGACTCTCATTCACTACTGGGAATAATCAAATCACGTTTTCCTTCCATGGCAGGCAGTTCCCAAACAGAACGGTTTATCGTAAGACTATCTGAATCAGTTAGTCTCCCTGAAAACCTGATTGCTAAAATCAGGATTTTAAAAGAGTCAGTGGGAAATGCCGTAAGTCTGCCAAAGTCTTCAATTCTCACAGATGAAACTATGCAAAATTATTGGGTGATGAAACTTATAAATGATTCGACCGCTGTTAAAGTATTGGTAACAACTGGAATTAGCGAAAAAAATTATGTTCAGATTAAAATGCCGGTATTTAAGGATTCAGATTTATTCCTGTCTTCTGGTAATTACGGACTGGGTGATACGGCTAATGTTAAGGTTATTAAGCTATGAATAATAGAAATATTTACAGGTTCTTGCTAAGACCTATCCTATTTGTTCTGCTGGTCATCCTGGTTTGGGGCATTTATTCTTACACCAAAATGCAGACATCGCTTTTTCCCGATGTAACATTCCCTAAAATAACCATTATTGCGGATAACGGAGAGCAACCAGTTGACAAAATGATGATAACAGTGACCAAGCCTCTCGAAATTGCAATTAAAAGGGTTAATGGAATTACCACTGTGAGGAGCAGTACAAACAGGGGAAGCTGTACAATAGATGCGTATTTCGACTGGAATGTTGACATTAATCTTGCTAAAACCCAGTTAAATGAACGGATTAATGAAATAAAAAATTTACTCCCGGCAACAGTAAATATTGTTGTTGAGGCAATGAGCCAGTCAATTTACCCGGTTACCGGCTTTACCATTGAAAGTGATAAATACGGTCAGATAGAACTGAGAAATCTGGCTCTTTTTAATATAAGGCCACAGTTCTCGCAAATACCCGGTATCTCCAATGTTATTGTCAGAGGGGGAAAAACCAAAGAATTTATAGTATCTCCTGTACCTCAAAAACTGATCTCACTCGGGCTAACCCCACAGGACATAATTATAGCATTTGGGAATACTAATTTCATAGAATCGAATGGATTACTTTCCGATTATCGTCGTTTGTACCTTTCCCTTACCGACACAAGATTTAAAAATATTAATGAGTTAAATGAGATTGTCATTAAAAATGACGGTCACCGGATCATACGACTCAGAGATGTGGCACAGATTGATTTACAGGAGCAGCAGGAATTTATCAGGATCAACGCAAACGGACATGATGCAGTGCTTATTGATCTTGTAAAACAGAAAGGTGTTAACCTGGTGGACTTTTCGAAAAATGTGAATGCCAGGGCATCTGAAATTCAAAAACAGTTACCGTCAGGAATAATAATGAAACCATATTATAACCAGTCTGCGTTTGTAACAAACTCTATTGACAGCGTTTTGAAAAGTATTTATGAAGGGTTGTTCCTGGCTATAATTGTTGTCATTTTGTTTTTGCGTTCTTTCAGGGCGAGCCTTAATATAATTCTCATTATACCTGTCACGATTGCACTTACTGTTACAGTAATGCATTTTGTACATATTACGCTTAATATTATGTCGTTGGGTGCAATCGCTGCATCTATAGGCCTGTTAATAGATGACGCAATTGTAATAATTGAGCAGCTTCATCGTGTACATGAAGAAAATCCAGGAAAAGACAAGAATGAAGTTGTCCGGGAATCAATGAAAATGTTCCTTCCTGCTATGGTAGGTTCTTCGTTAAGCACAATTGTAATCTTTCTTCCTTTTGTAATGATGAGTGGCGTTGCCGGAAGTTTTTTCAAGGAGCTTACTCTTACAATGGAAATAACACTTGTTTGTTCTTTCATTGCTACCTGGATCGGTTTGCCTGCCCTGCATCTGTTATTTGGTTATAAATCACATAAGAAGCTTTCTGATTCTACTGATTCCAATGCTGAGCAGAAGCGGCAAAGACTCTGGTGGCTGGTCTGGTTTTTTAATAAACCATGGTTTGCAATTGCGTTTATACTTCTTCTTGCCATTTCTTCGGCTTTACTGATCAACAGGCTTAAAACCGGATTTTTACCGGAGTTGGATGAAGGATCAATTGTACTCGACTATATTGCTCCTGCCGGAACTACCCTTGATGCCTCTGATGCCATATTGAAAGAAGTTGATAAAGTAGTTCTCGAACACCCTGATGTTGAAACCTATATGAGGCGAACCGGAACTAACATGATCTCGGGAATAAGCATGGCATCAGGAGTAATACCACCAAACTACGGTGACTATCTGATTCAATTGAAGCCCGGGACAAAAAGGAAAACTGAGGACGTAATTTCCGAACTTCGATATAGAGCCACGGCTGTCGCTCCGGCTCTTGAAATAGAATTTGGACAGAGGATAGCTGATCTGCTTGGTGATCTTATTGGACGCCCGCAACCTGTTGTTATTAAAATATTTGGTGATAATCAGGCTAATCTTCAGGAATTAGCGTTGAAGGTGCAGGAAAACCTTAATACTATAAAAGGTGTTGCCGATGTTATGAATGGAATTATTTATGATGGACCATCAGTAACAGTTTTTCCCGACCAGGGGAAGCTGGCACAATACAAAATTACTCCTGCAGATTTTCAGACCCAGCTTATGGTCTATAATGAAGGGTTGCCTGTAGGGCAGGTTCAGGAAGGGGAACAAATGCTGACAATCCGGCTACGAAATACCAACTTTAAAAACAATAGCATTGATCTTATCAAAAACCAACCTGTTTTTGCACCCGATGGATCATACAAACCTTTACAATACTACGCCGGTGTCGAATTATCTGCCGGCGATCCCGAACTTACCCGTGAGGACCTTAAATCGAATATCGAAGTCACAGCCAGACTTGACAATCGTGATATTGGTAGTGCAATTGGCGAAATCAAAGAGGTTATTTCTAAAAATGTT
>JADGPT010000051.1 GCA_017882345.1 Bacteroidales bacterium | reverse complement strand
TTTCTGAAAATCAATCCGGTAGAGTTATTTTAAAATATAGGAGAGGAACTCTTGATTAACTTTTGTCTTGTAACTTTTGTCTTTTGTCTTTTCTTCCGCCTCACGCCTCTGCCTCAGCCTTTATTCTATCTTCAGATTAACAAATTCAAGCCTGATTGAATATGCCCGAAGAACTCTGATAACAATTAATCATATTATAAAATTCTATTTACTAAATATAATGAGTAAATTTGCTCAATGTATTGAGTAAAATGTATTAGATGATAGAAAGGGCACAATTACAGGTTATTACGAAAAGAATCCAAGAGCCTAGAAAATTCATTCAGGTACTTATGGGGCCTCGTCAGGTTGGTAAGACAACTATGGCTTCACAAATGTTGAGGAAGGTTAATATTCCTTATATTTTTGAATCGGCTGATGCTGTTATTGCTGTTAATCTAAATAGCGCACCCTTGTCTTCTTCCAGGAGACGAACTTGCTGATCTTGTCTGTCATTGCGAGGAGCTTGCGACGAAGCAATCTCCACTTATATATCGCAATATCCCTTTTACCTTTGTCTTTATTCTATCTTCAGATTAACAAGTTCAAGTCTCGTGGATGAAGCTTTTATCACTTTAATGGCGAATTTTCCGATTCTTATTAAATCATTATTCCCGGGAATACTCCCGTGATAAAAAAGGATCATACCTGCAAGCGTTTCATAATCATCTTTTTCAGGCAGGTTGAAATGATATTTTTCATTCAGGTAATCAATCTCAAAACGGCCTGATAATATATATTCGTTATATCCGACATTCTTTTCAATCAGGTCGGTTGTGTCATGTTCATCTTCAATATCTCCTACAATCTCTTCGAGCACATCCTCAATTGTTACCATGCCTGATGTTCCTCCGAACTCGTCAACCACAAGTGCAATATTCTTCTTCTCATCGACAAATAGCTTAAGGAGCTTATTTGCCTGCATCGTTTCAGGAACTATTGCCAGTTTCCGTGTCATCGACCTTATCTCTGAAGGATTTTTAAAGATGTCTTTCAATTCAAAATAGCCAATGATATTATCGATCGTGTCTTGATAAATCAGAATCCTGGAAAGCCGTGTTTCTACGAATTTCTCTTTCAATAGCCCGACAGAACTACCAGCTTCAACAGCTTCAATTTCAGTGCGTGGGACCATGCACTCCCTTATCTTTACGTTAGAAAAATCAAGGGCGTTCTGAAAAATCCTTATGTTGTGAAGGTCTGGTCCCGACTCCTCTTTACTCTGTTTGCTGAGATTGACAAAATGATCGAGATCAACCTTGCTGAAAACAAGATTCTCCTGTTTTTTCCTCCCAGGGGTAATTTTGAAAAAAAACCTGATGAACAGGTTTGAAGCCGCGAGAGTAAACTTACTTATCGGATAAAATAGGAAAAAGAAAATCAGAGTGGGAATACTTAAAAACTTAAGAAAAAAATTCGGGGAAATAATGAAAATAGTTTTTGGAAGAAACTCTGCAACAAACAGGATTATTCCTGTAGAAAAAAGGGTATTTAATATAAGGATTAAAAGAGCGGAACCAAATATTGGAGTAAGTAAGGTTCCAAGGATTTTAGAGAAAACCAAGCCATAAATCACCAACGAAAAATTATTGCCGATTAGCATTGTGGCAATATATTGCCCGGGGTTATCAGTAAAAAGTTTAATTATTCTTGATCCAAAAACACCCTGTTTCCTGTCAAGTTCAATCCGGAGTCTGTTTGACGCGACAAACGCAATTTCCATACCGGAAAAGAACGCGGATAAAATTATCGCGAGAAGTATTATCAGGATTACATTCATGCGTCAAAGTTAACTCTTTTTGCAATCCAGATAATTTCAAGTACAATAGGTAACCTATTTCTCATCATTAAGGGTTATTGTAGCAGTAACCTTGAAGAACCTTCTTCTTGAAAGATGAGAATCAGATTCGAAACCGATTCCCTGACTTACCTGATTTTCACCGGTTATTTTAACAAATCTGTCGGTGTATATCCGGTCTTTCTCCTGGTTCCAGAATAAAAGTTCAGTTTCCAATATCTCGTTATTATCATTAATAACCACCACGCTGTCTCTTAGCTCCCAAAGGTTATTATCGGTGCACTTCGCGTACTTAGACGTTACAATTGCCACAGGTTTATCATGACCTTTGAAAACTTCAACATGCAGACCGGATTTGAATTCTGCATATTGTGGACTGGTTTTATCGAATTTTTCTACAATAGGACCAGACATTATAAGCTGAATTTTTCCGGAATCGGTTAAAATGGTATTAAAATTTCTGGCTGTAAGTGAAGGAAGTGAAAGAAAGTCTGATTTTGGTATAACAGGAATTTTATTTTCGCATGATAGAATCAGACCTGTAATAATGATAATTATTGTGATCAGGGTGAAAACTTGTAATTTGTTTGATTGATGTTTCATTTTTAACTTAAAACCTTCCCCCTTGGGGGAAGGCTTGGATGGGGTTCAACTAACTTGAGATAATATAGTAATCATACTAAACTGCAATTCAATTAATTATATTTCTTTTTAATAAACCAGAAATCATACAGATTCAGACTGATTCCCATTGTAAGATAGTCCTCATTGTGAAGACTATTGGTAAGGGAACCTGTTTTTCTGGTAAAATCAAGAAACAAATTGATTTTTGATGGTGCGCGCAAAGGCACACCAATACCAACGCTTGCTCCATATTCTTTTATTTGTTCTCCGTTGATAATTAAATAATTATCTCCTACGTGGCCGCCAATACGATACTCGACTCTGCTTAAGAAACTGTAATTAGAAAATTTATCAGGTATGTATTCCGCTCCGAAAAGTAAGGTTTTGGTATCAGCAGCATAACCGGTAGATCCTGGAATTTTTGAAGCAGACCACCTGGTAGTAACGAAATCTATTCCTGATGTAAATTTATCTTTCTTCCCGAAGGAAACACCAATACTCAAAGTACCGGGAATAAAAGTTTTGGCAGAATTATTTGAAGCAAATGAAATTGTATCAGTTACATTGAATGCTGTATTCTTCAATGAAAGTTGGTTATATTTTGTACTATAATTATTAGCTGAAGACAATGAAGCGCCAATATTAAGAAAGTAATTATTTTTGAATGAGGTAGTATATTGTATCCCGTAATCCAGGCCAATTCCATTTAATGTCAGACTCTCTTCGCTACTATTATGAAAAGTATTGTAAAAGTCAGAAAATATAAATTGATTTGTTCTTTGTATTTGTCCTGACAAAAATGTCAGATTGGCGCCGACAGAAAAGTTTTTACCAATCCTGACGCCAGATCCCAGAAATACTTTATTAATCCCTCCATTGCCTGAATGAGACATACTGTATGCTCCAATATTTTGATCATATCCGGGATCAGCTGAGGTAACTTCTCCCGTTATACTATAATACCCGGAACTCATTGGAATGATACCGACTGCAAAACCCCAACCTTTCGCGAGAGGGAAACCCATTATAAGATGATGAAAATTTATATCATCGGAGGAAAATTTTGTTGTAGCACCAGAGATGAAGTTTCTGCCGTAATCAATTCCAAAATCAAAAATGAAAGAGTTTGTATCAAGGCTGCTATATGATGCCGGATTTGAAAAATATATAGAACTGTTATCTCTCATCGCTGTTCCGACACCACCCATACTGAGACTTCTGAACGATCCTACAGCCTGTAGTGTACCAATATTGAACCTTGAATATGGGGAATCTATAAGTTTCTGACCGGTGGCCGTGTAGACAAAAGAAAACAGAGAGATAAAAATGATGGTTATAAGCTTATTTCGCATTGTATTCCAGAATATAATTTAAACCATCAAGCACAATATCAGGCATATATGTGATGTGATGATTGATTTTGTCTTTAAGAAATTCACTATCCCCGCCTGTAAGTATTATTTTGCAATCAGTATGCTTATTCTCAAACGTGCGAATATACTCATTTATTTCATAAGTCATCCCTGTAATCACTCCCGCCGTTATAGCATCAGTGGTATTTCGCCCCGGCAAAGAGAACCTCTCTGATGGAGAAACAAGAGGTAATTTTTCGGTAAATTTATTCAGAGCTTTGAATCTCATTGTCAATCCGGGTGAAATGTTGCCTCCTTTGTAACTATTGGATGAAAGAAACTCAAATGTTAATGCAGTCCCGGCGTCAATAACCAGGACTTCTTCACCTGGGAACAGATTGAAGGCGCCGGCCACTGCAGCTATCCTGTCGGCTCCAAGTGTCTCAGGCGTATCATACTCAATTTTAAATGGAAGCCTGGATTTATATGAAAGTACAACAACAAACGGAATATTTGTAAAAAATAGCCCGGATATGATTTGAGGTAACTTTTTCACTGATGAGATAATAGCTTTCTGTATCTTATGTCCTTTAAATTCTTTTTCAAGGACCTCGCTATTCAAATCATTTATCCGTGATTGGGAAAGCTTTATCTTCCCCTCAAAGACTGCAAGTTTTGTACTGCTGTTTCCTATGTCAACTATAAGATTCATAGCACAAAGTTAATAAAAAGTGCCTAAACTCCCTAACAATTAACCCCCCAACCCCCCAATTGGGGGGCTGTAATGAGTGATTTAAAAAGTCCCCCATTTGGGGGATTCAGGGGGTAATAAAACCAAGGGCACTGGGTCTCCCTGATATGATTCATGAATCTCAGTTAATACCCTGATTGCAGATTTCACGGATTTAATATCATTTATCGTAAGGCTCAACTTGGTGGCTTTTTGTTTCATGTTCATCTGTTTATGTTTCCTGTTTACATAATTCATTATTGAAACAAAAAGCGGGCTCCGGTAAAACTGCGAACTGGGATCAGAGACAAAGTTGGCAATAAGCAGGTTGTTTTTCAAGAGTATTTTTTCGATTCCAATTTTAACTGCAATCCATTTAATTCTTACAATATCAAGAAGAGCCTGTGCAGGTAGTGGAATAATGCCAAACCTGTCTATAAGTCTTTTCTCAAAAGAACATAATTTCTCATCAGAATCAATCTCATTCAGCTCTTTGTATAATCGTATTCTCTCTGAAATATTTGAAATATATTCATCGGGAAACATAATTTCCAAGTCAGTATCAATCTGAAAATCAGATATATATTTTTTCTCCAGTCCGGATCTTTTCTGGATCGTCACCTTTTCTTCAGAGGTTGAGGGTTCTGTGTATTCAGCCTCCCTTAATTCTATCATAGCTTCATTTAATATGCGCTGATAGGTTTCAAATCCTACATCGGCAATAAATCCGCTCTGTTCCCCTCCGAGCAGGTTCCCTGATCCTCTGATATCAAGATCCTGCATAGCGATATTAAATCCGCTGCCAAGTTCCGAAAATTCCTCAATAGCATTAAGTCTTCTTCTGGCCTCATGTGTGAGAGTACTAAGCGGAGGAGCGAGGAGGTAACAAAAAGCCTTTTTATTTGAACGCCCGACTCTTCCCCTGAGCTGATGCAGTTCTGAAAGTCCAAAGTGGTGAGCATCATTAATGAAGATCGTATTGGCATTTGGTATGTCAAGTCCGGATTCTATGATGGTCGTTGCCAGTAATACATCATAATCACCCTGAATGAAATCGTACATTACATTTTCCACATGCGTACCATCCATCTGACCATGAACAATTGCGGTTTTAACATTTGGACAAATCCGGTTAATCTGGGCCTGTATCAGCTTGATATTTTCAACCCTGTTATGAATAAAAAATACCTGTCCGTTTCTTGAAACTTCATATTCAATTCCCTCTTTAATAATCTCCTCATTAAAGCCATGTAATTCTGTTACAATTGGCATTCTGTTGGGAGGCGGCGTGTTGATAATGGAAAGGTCGCGGGCTCCCATAAGCGAAAACTGCAAAGTACGTGGAATTGGAGTCGCGGTGAGAGTCAGAGTATCAACATTTGCTTTGATCTTCTTAAGCTTCTCTTTTACAGAGACACCGAATCTCTGTTCTTCATCGATTACCAGCAGGCCCAGATCCTTAAATTTAACATCCTGCCCGACAAGTTTGTGTGTACCTATTATAATATCTATTTTCCCTTCAGCTAACTGAGAGAGGATTTTTTTCTGATCGGCAGCTTTTCTATGACGGCTGATATATTCAACGTTACAGGGGAAACCTTTTAGTCGCGCTGAAAATGTTTTGTAATGCTGGAGGGCAAGAATAGTAGTTGGCACAAGTATTGCAGCCTGTTTACTGTCGGTAACTGATTTAAAGGCAGCTCTGATAGCTATCTCAGTTTTACCGAATCCAACATCACCACAAATGAGCCGGTCCATAGGGTGAGCGGCTTCCATATCTGCTTTAACTGCTATTGAGGCAGTGAGCTGATCTGGTGTATCTTCATAAATAAATGAGGCCTCAAGCTCGCGCTGAAGGTAGGAATCGGGTGAAAAAGAGTATCCCGGCGAAGCCATTCTCTTTGCATAGAGATGGATAAGATCTTTGGCAATATCCTTAACTCTTGTTTTCGTAGTCTGCTTCAGTTTCTGCCATGCACCGGATCCAAGCTTGTAGATTTTCGGCTCTGAACTATCTTTCCCTTTATATTTTGATATCCGGTAGAGGGAGTGAATTCCTACATACAGGATATCGTTATCCTTGTAAACCAGCTTTATCGCCTCTTGTATCTTACCATTAACCTCAATTTTTTCAAGTCCGCCGAATTTGCCAATCCCATGATCAATATGAACAACATAATCTCCCGGATTAAGTCCTGTAAGCTCTTTTACGGAAATGCTCTCTTTCCTGGTAAAATATCCTCTTATTCTGAACTTATGATACCTGTCAAATATCTGGTGGTCTGTAAATACAGAAATCTTCAGGTCATTATCCGTAAAACCACCGTGGAGATTAAGTAACAGCGAATTAAAGTGAGCCTCTGGATTAATTTCTGCAAAGATATCCCTTAACCTTTCGATCTGTGATTCACTTTCTGAGATTATATATGTCGCATAACCATCAGCATTATTTGATAAAAGCCTTCCGGTGAGTAATTCAAAATTTTTATTAAATACTGGTTGGGGTTCAGTATGGAATTCAAATGTGGCCTCAGGTTCAAAAAGGCTATGTTTTCCAAACTCCAGCATACTGAAATTTTTACATTTATCAAGGAAATAATTCCCTGTCATCACAATCTCTTTCTTATCGGATATTTGTCCTGATTCTTCCCTTTGAGCGGTCTGGGAATAGATATTATTGATCTTTTCCTTAATATAATCAGCATCCTCAATCCATATAAGTGATGATGGGGGTAAAAAGTCAGTAAAAGAATCATTTATCTCTTCAATTGAAATATCCTGGATATTAGGAATAATGGAAATCTGGTTGTGAATACTCACTGATAGCTGATCATCAGTATTAAAAGATCTGATCGTTTCGACCTCTTCACCAAAAAAGTCTATCCTGTAAGGCAGATCAGCTGAATAAGAAAATACGTCAGCAATACTTCCTCTTATTGAGTATTGTCCGGGTTCATAAACGAAATCGGTCCGAGTGAAATTATATTCATGAAGCATCTCTTCCAGAAACTCCAATGAGATTTTGTCTCCTTTATTTATAATGAAGGTATTCTTTTTCAGGTTTTTTCTGCTGACAACCTTTTCCATAACCGACTCGGGGTAGGTTACAACAATTCCCTTTCTTTTTCCGGAGGCCAGATGATTCAGGACTTCAGTACGCAGAACAATATTGGCAGGTTCGGTCTGCTCATACTGAACTGATCTTTTATAGGTAGAAGGAAAAAAGAAGACAGATTCTTCGCCCAGAATTGATACCAGATCGTTATAAAAATATGCAGCATCTTCCTTTTCAGGGATAATTACCACATGAGTAGTCTGTGTTTTTTGAAAGACCAGCGATAGAACCATTGCCCTTGATGAACCTGAAAGTCCTTCGATCTGTATCTTACCTGCCTTATCGGCATTAATCGTTTCAATCAGTCCCGGCAGAACAGGATGGTTGTTAAAGTGTGCGGTTATCTGGTTTTCTTTCATTAAAAGCTTAAGAGCAGCGAAATTAATAATGTAGAATAATTCCGCAAAGATAATGATCCGCAGATATAGAAGTGCTAATCAGCAAGGAATCATCAGCGATATAGATGAAGAAACTCTTCGATTTTTTTTACCATTTTGGCAGCAGTCTCAATATGATGCAACAAGCTTGAGAGCTCCCCTTTAGCATATGGAAAATCCTTCTGTTTCAGAATGATAAAATCCTTTAGTGTTGTAATATTATAGTTTTCCATTTGGAAATATTTTGTAATTTTTTACAAATTTAGTAAATATCATCAGGATCATAATTTTCAAATATTTTATTTACTTAAATTGCATAGTAAGACGAAAATTATACTTTTATCGCAAATTCTGGATTATGAAGGTGTATAAATTTGGAGGCGCTTCTGTCAGGGATGCTGCAGGAATAAGGAATCTTGCCAATATAGTTTCACATGAAAAGGATAATCTGGTAATTGTCGTCTCTGCATTGGGGAAAACAACAAATGCTCTTGAGAAAGTTCTTAAAGCCTGGATAAGCGGTGCAGGAAATTATTTTACCATTTTGGACGAGATTTATACCGGACATTTGTCGGTAATTACAGATCTGTTCGGAGAAAACTCAGAAACCAGGGGAAAGATAGATGTCTCATTTGCCATCCTTAGGGAATGCTTTCTGACTTCACCAAAAGAGGATTACGATTTTGAATATGATCAGGTTGTTTCATACGGGGAAATCTGGTCAACAATAATAGTTGCTGAGTATCTGAAAAAAAACTTTAAGGATGTAGAGTGGTGTGATTTAAGGGAAACCCTTCTGACGGATGACAGGTTCAGGGATGCAAATGTCTTATGGAGTGAGAGCGCTAAAAGAGTACAGAGCATCTTTGATTTCAAAAAGAAGCGGATTTATGTAACTCAGGGTTTTATAGGAGGGACTGTGGCAGGTCACACGACAACTCTTGGCAGGGAAGGATCAGATTATACAGCGGCAATTCTTGCAAATATGCTTGATGCTGAATCAGTTGTTGTATGGAAAGATGTTCCTGGTATCCTTAATGCAGATCCAAAATGGTTTCCGGATGCCCATAAACTTGATGAAATATCGTATAAGGAGGCCGTTGAAATGAGTTTCTCGGGAGCAAAAGTAATTCATCCGAAAACTATTAAACCACTACATAACAAGAATATACCGCTGTATGTTCGATCATTTCTTACTCCTGAAGAAAACGGGACAGTTATCAAAGCTGACATTACTTTGAGAAAGATTGAACCGGTTTTTATAAAAAAAGAGGATCAGATACTCATCTCAATTCTTCCCAGGGATTTTTCTTTTGTTATGGGGGATAACCTGAGCAGGATTTTCCATTCATTTATTACACATGGTATTAAAGTAAACCTGGTGGAAGCAAGTGCAGTAAGTATTGATGTCTGTGTAGATGATGAAAGAACCAAGGTCGATATTTTAATTGATGATCTCAAAACAGAATTTTCAGCCGTTTATAATGAGAATGTGGAAATGCTTACAATAAGGCACTACACCCCTGATGCGCTGGTACTAATAACAAAAGGCAGGGAAATTCTTTTGGAACAGAAAACCAGGAGTACTGTAAGATTTGTGGTAAGAAAAGAACACAGTTAATAAGATTATTCTGATACGGATAAGGAGATTGCTTCGTCGCAGGTTCCTCGCAATGACCGCCTGCTTTATTATATTGTCTGTACTCCCCAGACGAATTAACCTAATTTGTACAGTCATTGCGAGCGAAGCGAAGCAACCCCAAACTCCCTTTCACAGTATTATCTGTCAAACATTAATCGTTGTCCCCTGTAGTCGTTATTAATGATACCATTGTCATAAACAATAGTGCCATTCACAATTGTCTTAACCACTTTTGATCTGAAAGTAGTTCCTTCAAAAGGAGACCAACCGCACTTATACAGTAAATTTTCCTTTGAAACACTCCATGGACTGTCGGGATCGACAAGGCACAAATCTGCATAATATCCTTCCCTTATGAATCCTCTTTTCTTGATATTAAAAAGTATAGCAGGATTATGGCACATCATCTCAACAATCTTTTCAAGATTGAAAACTTTTCTGTGCCACAACTCGAGCATTACAACCAGAGTATGTTGAATAAGCGGACCTCCTGAAGGCGCTTTAAAATAGCTGTTTCCTTTTTCGGATAAAGTATGTGGTGAATGATCGGTAGCGATAATATCAATAAGATTATTGTTTACTCCATTTATCAAAGCATCCCTGTCAAACCTGGTTTTAATCGCGGGATTCCATTTAATAAATGTTCCAAGTTCATCGTAGGATGATTCATCAAACCAGAGATGATGGATACAAACCTCTCCGGTAATTCTTTTCTGATTTAAAGGCAATTCATTACTGAAAAGTTTAAGCTCATCAGCGGTCGAAAGATGAAGTATATGAAGTCTGGTATTGAATTCTTTTGCAAGGTTAACTGCATGTGATGAAGAACGGAAGCAGGCTTCGCGGCTACGGATTTGTGAATGCATTTTAACAGGAACATCTTCTCCGTATTTTTTCCTGAAAATCTCACTGTTCTTTCTGATTATAGATTCGTCTTCACAATGTGCGGCAATGGGAAGTGATGTCTTTGCAAAAAGCTCTCTCAAAGCATTTTCATTATCAACAAGCATATTGCCCGTTGAAGACCCCATGAATAATTTTATTCCACATACTGCAGAATGATCAACCTTTAAAACATCATCGAGGTTCGTGTTTGTGGCTCCCAGGTAAAAAGAGTAGTTGACGAATGAGTTTTCAGAGCCAATCCGGTATTTTTCATTAAGAATGTCGATCGTAACTGTCTGAGGATTTGTGTTGGGCATATCCATAAAAGAGGTAACCCCTCCGGCAACAGCAGCTCTCGATTCGCTGTAAATATCACCTTTATAGGTTAACCCGGGTTCTCTGAAATGAACGTGATCGTCAATTACTCCGGGTATCAGCAACAATCCTGTTGTATCGATTATTTTTGTCCCTGATGGAATATTAATCTCATCAGATGATCCGATTGATGTTATGAGTTCATTAATTATAAGAAGGTCGCTCCTGAATGTTTTGCCCTCATTGACTATCGTGGCATTTTTGATAAGGATGCTGCTCATGATACTATACCTTATATATATGTAGGATTTTCCTTCCTTAACCCCCCAACCCCCCAAATGGGGGGCTTTGAAAGATAAGTCCCCCATTTGGGGGATTTAGGGGGTAAAATGCTAGTTTTTAGTCAACATACTCCTTATCTTCATTCTTAAGACTCCCCATAATGCCTCGTTAAAGATCCCTCCTGACATTTTTGAAGCTCCCAGTTTTCTGTCGGTGAAGATAATTGGAATTTCAATGATCTTATATCCCAGTTTCCAGGTTTTGAACTTCATCTCAATCTGAAATCCATAACCAACTGACTTGATTTTGTCGAGTCTGATATTTTTGAGTACCTCTTTTTTATAACACTTAAACCCGGCTGTAGTATCCATGATTTTCATGCCTGTTATCATCCTTACATAGATTGAGGCGACATACGACATAAGAACTCTGGAGAGAGGCCAGTTAACAACATTTACCCCACTGATATATCTTGAGCCGACAGCAAGATCAGCACCATTCTCTGAGCAGGCCTGGTATAGTTTCACCAGATCGCGTGGGTCGTGCGAAAAATCTGCATCCATCTCGTAAATGTAATTATAGCCTTTTTCGAGAGCCCATTTGAACCCGGCAATATATGCGGTCCCTAATCCTAATTTTCCCGGTCTCTCAATCAGATGGAGATTAGGGTATAATTTCTGGAGATCTTTAACAATAGCAGCAGTGCCGTCAGGAGAGTTATCATCAATGATAAGGATATCGAAGATGGTTTTCAGAGAAGAAATTGATTTTACAATTGCTTCAATATTTTCCCTCTCTTTATATGTAGGTATAATGACTATATTTGAAACTTCTTCCATATTATTGCGAAAATAAGGAAATTCATTTAATAGACGTTATGTCAAAATGATTATTTGGTTTATCTTAGCTTTAATTCAGGACAAAGCGAGTTAATATATATTTCGAGAAATTTTGTTTGGGTAATATAACAAATGATAAGGACAGAAGGTAACATATTTATATGAAAACATCTTTTTGTATTTTTTTTTCACTCCTGGTAATCAGTTCCGATGCATTTTCTCAGGAAAAGAACTGGCAACTCGATGTATTCAATTTTTTTGACAACACCGAATTTGGACGATCTGCTGTTAAGATCCCACAAACAATGGCTGGTATTATTGCAGCTCCTGAAGCCGGTTTTGTGTGGGATTCAATTCATAAGGTGAATATCGGCGTGAATCTGTTACATGAGTTCGGAAGTTCAAAGGCTATTGATAGATTCTATCCTACAGCATATTATGAATTAAGCAATGGGCCGGTGAGATTCATTATGGGAGCATTTCCCCGCTCGAGGGCAATAGAAAATTACCCGCGTATTTTTTTCCAGGATTCTATCTCGTATTATCGTCCTAATATTAATGGTATCTTCTGGGAGTACCGGAAAAACAAAAACTATTTGGATCTCTGGCTTGATTGGACAGGCAGGCAGTCAAAAACAGTAAACGAGGCCTTTTTTATGGGTTTTAGCGGGAGATATAATATTGGTGTTTTTTATTTGCAGCATTTAGGTTATATGTTTCACTTTGCGGGGAAAATGGATCCTGTTATTGAAGAGCCACTGCATGATAATGGTCTTTTCCTTACATCTGCAGGTGTAGATTTTTCAGGAAGAACCTGTTTCAGGAGACTTGAAGCAAATGCCGGGTGGGTTTTAGGATTGGAACGTTCGCGTGCTGAGAAGACAGGATGGATTGCATTAAATGGAATTCTGCTCGAAACGAGGTTAGAATATAAATGGTTCGGACTATTTAATACTTTCTACAAAGGTGATGGGTTGATGTATTTTTATCGCGACCGTGGCAATAAACTTTACTGGGGCGATCCTGTTTACAGGGCAAAAACATATAACCGTTCTGATTTCTATGTGAGTTTTCTTCAAAACCGCACAGTAAATATAAATCTTACCTATTCTCTGCATTTTCTTGAGAGTCGGATTTACCATGAGCAAATGCTTAAGGTTATTGTTAACCTTAATAGTTTATAGTTTTCTTAAATAATATATATGATCGCCAGGAACCGGCAAAAGCTATTTTTCACATTTTTTTCTATGGTTCCTTTGAAATTCACTACAGTAGGGAATCATGGGTATCTTAAAGGAACTGGTATCTGTTGGACTGTATGGCTGTTTATCATATATTTTTTTAACCTTTCTGGCCCTTCAATAAAGAATTCTTTTTACATATATAAATTGAAAACCGGTGATTGATGAGATACTTATTTGGAAGTTTCTGAAGTTTTGCATTGTAGGTTTTTCCGGAATGATTATTGATTTCGGGACAACATGGCTTTTAAAGGAAAAAATTAAGGTAAACAAATACATAGCAAATTCAACAGGATTTATTCTTGCAGCGAGTTCCAATTATCTGTTTAACCGTTTTTGGACATTTCAAAGTGGTAACCCACATATAACCTCTGAATATGTAACGTTTATCTTAATCTCAATAGTAGGTCTGGCAATTAACAATCTGATATTATTCCTGCTTAATGATAAAATGAAAATCAATTTCTACCTGTCCAAATTGTTCGCTATAGGAGTTGTTACTATTTGGAACTTCTTCATGAATTATATGATTACCTTCAGATGAAACATGCAACACAACAGAACATTAATAATTGAAAGACAATAATTAATCATCCTCCAGGCAGTAAATGAATTACAGGATTTATAATATCATACTTTTACTTTTTCTGACCAGCTCAATTAAATGCCAGGAGTCCAAACCTTCTGATAGCCTGACCATTGGGGAAATATTGGTAAACGGGAATTATATTACCAGCAAGAAAGTGATTTTCCGTGAGCTGGATTTCCGGTTAAATGAAATTGTTTTGAGAAAAGAAGTTGAGTACAAAAGACAGACCAGTATTAATAATCTTACCAAGACATCACTTTTTAATTTTGTTGAAATCGATATAGAAGAATCTCTGACCAATACCCTGCGTATTACTGTAATTCTTACTGAACGCTGGTTTATATGGCCCAATTTATATCTGAACCAGACTGACAGGAATTTTAGTGAATGGTGGAGGACAAAAGATTTAGCTAAACTGGAATATGGCATCGGACTTAAAATCAACAATTTCAGAGGATCAGGGGAAACGCTGTTATTGAATTATCATATTGGTAATTTCACTAAATACGAGCTGGATTACAGAGGAATTTATATTGACAAAGCGAAACGACATTCATTATCTGTTCTGGCTTCATACTCGGCACAAAATGTTTTGACATGGAATATTGAATCAAATAAAGAAGAAATATTAGAAGAAAGTCACCGACTATTAAAGAGTACTGAATTTTCTCTGACATACAGATACCGCAAAGGATATTTTAACACTCACTCTGTTGAATTTGGCTACTCCGATTTTAAAATAGCTGATACAATCTTTTCTCTTAATCCATACTACTTCGGTCTTAATAAGCATGCACAAAGATATTTTAATCTGAGGTACGAATTTTCCAGAGATACACGCGACTCCCGGATCTATCCTAAAACAGGCTATATTATTGCAGCATCAATTAATAAAAGAGGCCTTGGCATCTTACCCGATGAATACAACTCTGTTGACTTAAACTTTCAATTATACGGGTACTGGATGTTGCGGGACCGGTTTTATGTGGCGTCAGGTATATGGTATTCTTCTAATCTGACAGACAGGTATACTTTCTATTCACAGACCGGATTGGGATACCTCAACTTTGTACGAGGCTATGAATACTACGCAATTAATGGTAATAATGCTTTGTTATTCAAGAGTCTTGCCAAATATGAATTATTGCCAATGAAAGTCATTAATCTTAATATATGGCCTGTCCGAAAGCTCCACCAGTTTAACAGGATTCCTGTTGAAGTATATGTTAATCTGTTTTTTGATGCAGGGTATGTTTCTGATGAATTTGAAATCACCAGGATGTATGACAATACACTTGTTAACAAAATGATGTACAGCACTGGTGCAGGAATTGATTTTATAACATATTATGACAAGGTTCTTAGATTTGATTACTCCTTTAATGCACTGGGGGAGAGAGGTTTGTTTATTCATTGGAAAGCAGCAATCAGATAAAAATATATAGTGTATAGCAAGTTTAAATCTAAATTGGAAGGAATTAAAATAGGTCACGTTATTTTAATATGGCTTCTATTGAACCTGGTTTCAGCTTCATTTACACTTCTCTATACAGATGAAACTTACTATAAGCTCTTTGCAAATCAACTTTCATTCGGGTACTTTGACCACCCGCCTATGATAGCGCTATTTATCTGGTTAGGTTCACTTATAAGCAATAATGAAACAGGTGTCAGGTTACTGTCAGTATTGTCAGTAGCTGTAGCATTGTATTTTACATACAGACTTTCCGGCGTTCAAAAACCTGTTTTGTTCATGGTCGCAATATTCTCAATATTTGCACTTAATTTATTGGGTTTTATGGCCCTTCCGGATGCACCATTGCTTCTATTCACTGTTCTGTTTTTTGTTGCCTACAAGAGATTCCTTTTTAATGAAAACGCAAAAAATGCCATCTGTCTTTCTTTTGTTATGGCTGCCCTTTTGTATAGCAAGTATCATGGAATTCTGGTAATACTTTTTACAATTGCTTCAAACCTGAAATTATTAAAATCACCCAGATTCTGGTTTGCATCTATTCTTGGTGCTATCCTTTTCACTCCTCATCTTTTTTGGCAGGTAAATAATAGCTTTGTTACTTTTTCATATCATCTCTTTGAACGCTCTGCCTCGCATTATAAGTTTTCAGTCACTCTTGAATATGTTATCGGCCAGGTACTTTTTTACGGACCTGTTACAACTCTGTTCATGTATATAGCTTTGATAAAAAACAAGGGCTATAACCAGTTCGAACGAGCTTTGATCTGGAACATATTGGGAATCACTGGCTTCTTTCTTTTTAGTACGTTAAAGGGCAGAGTGGAAGTAAACTGGACTTTGCCGGTTTTGGTTCCCTTGCTTATTATCTTTATGAAATACAGTGATATCAGACCGGTCTTCAGGAGAAGGTTTTATTATTGTGCTGCTCCTGTGATCCTTTTAATTATGTTGTTGAGGATTCAAATGATATATCCGGTGTTTAATTTAAGCATTTCAAGAATTGACGATCTGCGGAGCCAGAAAGAATTTGTGCAGGAAGTGGTTTCGAAATCGCAAGGATTGCCAATAGTAGCCAGCACATATCAAAAGGCCGGTATAATTTCATACTATTCAGCCACTTTTGTTCCCAGTTTAAATCTGAATGGTCGCAGGAACCAGTTTAGCTTATGGCATTCTGACGACTCATTACGTTTCAGGAAGGTGGCGTATATAAATAATTATTTGAATGAAGGAGTAAATATTCATAATCCCTTTTACAGAGATTACAGGGTTAGCATTATTGATTCTCTTCCTGTTATGAATGATATTATTATTTCAGATGAACCTGCAACAACCAGAGTTGGAATCAATGAAGAGTTTAATATTAAGGTTTTCCTCGCAGCGGGGAAGTCATCTGGCAATTATAGAGATGCCGGAGGTTACACGACACGGCTTCATGCGGAGTTGTGGTGCAGGGATAGCCTGCTGAAGGAACAGGTTTGTCCTATACCGGTGGATGCTCTTATTAAGACTTACAGAGGTGAATACATTTTCAGGTTTGTTTCACCTCCCGAAAGAGGCTCGTATAAAATAATAATATCTCTGAAAACGTCAACACTGGGAACATGGAGTACAGCGAAAGTAATCGGGGTAACTGTAAACTAGGACGCTGAGTGTCTCATTTACAACGGATACAATGAAAATTGCCCTCTTATCAGGATTCTCAGTTATAATTTATTTTAAATTTTATTCAGTTTTATTTGAATCTTTTCTTGGATGAAAAGAATCAATTTATATCTTTGCAACCCTTTAGGACAAGGAGTTGATTGAAGGGTTTTGAGAGGAGTATACCGGCTTTATAAGGGAAGGGAAATAGAGAAAGGAATAAGCTGGAAAAATGATCTCATTTTTTATTTGGAGGGGAATATAAAAGTATTAACTTTGTCGTCCCAAAAGCAAAATAATCCGACTTGGTTTAGAATGCAAAGGCGGAGGGCAAAGGTTCTTTGAAATTATGAAGTAAACAACCAGGCGAGATATGGAAATCTCGTCAAAATAATAACTTGTTAGTATTTTTGAATTGAGTTCACAGGATTGGTT
>JADGPT010000205.1 GCA_017882345.1 Bacteroidales bacterium | reverse complement strand
ATATTATGAATTGTATTAAACACAAAACCACCGTTTCTGTTAAGTATTTCGCATTGCGATTTAACCTGTTCCCTGACCTGCGAGGGGGTTCCAAATGCAAATGCTCCCTGAGTATCTACGCCGCCACCCCAGAAAACAAGTTTATCTCCATATTTTTCCTTTAGTTTATGCGAGTCCATACCCGATGCATTAATCTGTACCGGGTTAATGATATCGAAACCTGATTCTATGAAATGACTCAATAATGGTTCAACTGCCCCACATGAATGTTTGAATGTTTTCCAGGTGGTACTCTGATGTATCCAGTTGTTCACCTTTTTATAATAAGGCAACCATACTCTGTCGTAGGTCTCAGTTGAACAGAAAGTTGAATTCTGCGTGCCAAAATCTGTTCCGCAGGTAAATACAACGTCGATTTTATTCCCGATAACTTTATATAATAACTTCAGGTTTTCAATAGCTATATCTGTCTGCCGGTCATATATTTCCTTAATAAAATCCTCTCTGATGAGTGTCGAAATATACCACTCTTCAACACCACGAATTCCTTTTGGATTTTTTAAATTGATAGCAGGAACAAGCGCTATGTCACCGAGAGCAGTACCGCCAAATGTTGCTATTACTGCTTTGCCATTATTTTCAAGCGCTGCGACCTGATCCTTCCAATAAGCAAGCTCAGGTTCAGTGATAAATCCAAATTCTTCAAGATTATCCTCCACCTTAAGATTCGAATCGTCTATAGGTTGCTGTCTGTCGAGAGCATCAAAAAAATAACCACTCTTTGGCATCATACCGCTCGGAGGGACAGAGGTGTCACCCTCGGGATACATCAATATATCACCATTTGCATTATAAGTGTAGTTAAATGAACCGGGGAAAAGCACTTCCTGTCCCCAAAGAGTTTTATGAACCTTCCAATCATCATTCAGGACACCGAACATATTTTTCGCCGAAAACAATCCAATGACATCAATGTCCATCGCTTTGATCAACTCTGCGTCAATCTCACCGAGCATCTGGTAGGGTTCGACAACCTTAACCGGTTTTTTCTCAAGTCCATAGTATTCACGAAGTTTTTCAACAATGAGAATATGAATACCCGTTACACCTGTGGAACCAAAATCCACCACAACCTTGTCAGGTTGTTTATGATTAATTGTATTGAGAAAATTTTGTCTGGAGGTTGATAACATAATTTTTGATTTAAAGCGATTAATTAAGTAAATATCTAAAATCAGGGTGGATTTAATGAAGTTTACTTATTCCAGATCTGTTCGATCTCTTCCAATGATTTTCCCTTTGTTTCAGGTACATAAAAATAGGTAAATAACCATTGTAATAATGACATGACTGCCAGGAATAGGAACGTTTTAGCGCCACCAATGGATGCCAGAAAATGAGGAAAAAGCAAAACTACCAGAAAATTAAATATCCATTGGGTAAAAGAGGCAAATGCAAGAGCTTTACCACGTATCCGGTTAGGAAATATTTCTGAAACCAGTGTCCAGAAGACGGGGCCTATACAAGAGGCAAAGAAAGCTATAAACGACAGGATGCATATCAAGGTGAATATCCCTTCCATTTTAAAATAAAATGACAATGCTAACATCAGCAGGGTAATAACCATACCCATCGAACCGATCAGATAAAGGGACCTGCGACCTATCTTATCGATGAACAATATGGCTACGAAAGTGAAAATAAAGTTGATAAGCCCTACCAGCGAGGTCTGGAGCAACGCATTATTTATCTCTACCCCGGCAGCAAGAAGTATTTTTGGTGCATAGTCAACAATAGTATTTATTCCGCTGATCTGAACTAATACGGCTAAAAAGAATCCTACTATCATTACTTTCCGTGATGATGGTCTGAATAACTCACTGATAGATACAGTTGTTGAATCTCCTTTAAGTGATTCGGCAATTTCAACTATCTCAGCTTTTGCCAGTGATTCACCGCCTATTCTGGTAAGTACCTCCAACGATTCTGTTCTTCGTCCGGCTTTAAATAACCAGCGGGGACTTTCGGGAATGAAAAACAAACCCACAAAAAAGAGTACAGAAGGAACAATTCCGGTTGCGAACATCCAGCGCCAGTTATTGTCGATATTATGCAAACCATAATTTATGGTATAGGAACATAATATTCCCAGAACAATGGCAAGTTGATAAATAGCCACCAGCATACCGCGGTTTTTAGGAGGAGCTACTTCTGCCACATACATGGGAGACAATACGGAGGCAGCTCCGACCGCCAGTCCACCAAATAATCGTGCTGAAATAAAAATAAAGGATGAAGATGCGAGAGCTGTGAAAGTACATGAAACTGCAAAAAAGAGAGCTGTGAAAATAAGAACTTTTTTACGGCCATATATATCCGAAAGCACACCTGAACCGAAGGCTCCTATGATCGCGCCTACTAATAATGAACTTACACCCCATCCCAATTGCAGCTCATTCCATCCGAAATAAGGTTGAATAAAAGGAACTGCACCTGATATAATTGCAACATCAAAACCAAACATCAAACCCCCCATGGTTGCGATGAGGCAAATAAAATACAGATACAGAGAGTTTCTATTCATCATATTGCGCAGGTATTAAAATATTGCCGGTTATTGACTTAAGGCATTGCCGGCAAACTCCAACCATCTCTGTAGTTATGCCTGATGTATCCTTTAGCGCTTTCCATGGCATTGAATGTTTCATATTTTTTCTCGAAGGTAGGGTGTCCGTCAACGACTTTGAAATCGTCACTTTTCACTATTTTCAATTCCTCTCCCGGAGCAATATTAGTGAATCTCATGTTTACTCCATCCCATACCAGGGCTTTGTTCAGGCCCTGCAGGCGGATTGCCAGAACGCCTAACATTACCATTTCATTAAAAGGTCCGGAATAGGCAAAATTTGAAGTCCCTTCTGTCCTGTTTTCCGGAGATTCTTTGCATGCACGTATCCAATCCTGCTCATGAGGACCATCGGGATAAAATACTGAACCTCCCGGAATCCTCCTCAGGTAAGGTTTCACGTCCGGGACACGCCCTGAAAGCAAACGGGCATTGTAACCACCGCAACCGCACATAAGGGTATCTTTGGAACCTATAAACAGGCAACCGCCCAATCCGTCAGCCATTAGATTTTCACCGGCAGGAAGCAGGTCGGACAGGTTAGGTAGCAGACCACCATCATACCAGTGTACTTTAACAGCCGGCATTGCAAATTTTGGCATGCTCTCTCTTGCAGGAAATGAAAATTCAACTGTTTCGGCCTGGGGAGCTGACTCTGTATTGATGCTTGTTGAACTGCCTCGTACTTTGTCGGGATAACCAAGCTTCAAAGATCTGTATATCGGGTCCATGACATGACATGCCATATCGCCAAAGGCTCCGGTACCAAAATCCCACCACCCTCTCCAGTTCCATGGAGTATATATTTCATTGTATGGTCTCACAGGAGCAGAACCAATAAACAGATCCCAATTGAGAGTTTTAGGCACAGGGGTCACGGCTGTGGGTCTGGGTATGCCCTGGGGCCAGATGGGCCTGTCAGTCCAGGCATGTACCTCCCTGACTTCACCAATCTCATTATTCCATATCCACTCACAGAGCTGACGTACCCCGTCTCCGGAATTTCCCTGATTACCCATCTGTGTGGCAACCTTATGTTTTGCAGCAAGTTTTGTAAGCAATCTGGATTCATAAACAGAGTGAGTAAGCGGCTTCTGGCAATAAACATGTTTTCCCAATGTTAAAGCATGTGCAGCAATAAGCGCGTGGCTATGGTCGGCAGTTGCGACCATCACTCCGTCAATTGATCCTGCCATTTCATCAAACATCTTGCGCCAGTCCCAGTACTTCTTTGCATTTGGAAATTCCTTAAAACAGAGGTCGGCATATTTCCAGTCCACATCACATAATGCAACTATGTTCTCAGCTGACATCCCTTTCAGGTTAACATGACCCTTGCCTCCTATGCCGACACCGGCTATATTGAGCTTATCACTTGGCGCTTTGTGTCCAAAACCGCTCATTACTCTACCGGGAATGATTGTCATCCCTGCAGAAATAAGTCCGGCCTTTTTTAAAAATCCACGTCTGGAATTAACTGAATCTGACATATTTGTAAGTATTTCAAATGTTGTTAAATCTTTTTCAGTTTAATATTTCTGAACCATACTTTGGTCCCATGGTTTTGAAGAGAGATGTGTCCTTCATCATACTTTCCCCAATCAGGGAATGCTGCCCATTTACCGCTATTCCGGAGTTTTTTCCACCCCTCAGAGTTTTTTTCATATTTAACAACTACTACATCATTCAACATTTGTGTTACAAAGTTTCCATCAACTACAAGAAAAAGATGATTCCATTCCCCGACAGGTTTATATGGTTTTGCCATAGGAGGATACATTGCATAATTTGCTCCATTGATCTGCCAGTCTTCTAATTTATCAGGCCAGTTTTCATGATCAATTATTTGAAATTCAGGACCTGTTTCGTATGGGTATTTGTATTTTGGATCTTCTGCAATCTGGAATATCACACCACTATTAGCAGCTTTGGTCATCTTATAGTCAACACTGAATGCAAAATTGCGGTACACTTCATTTGTGAGGATATCCAGGCTTTCTTTTCCCCCTATTGTGACCATTGTAAAGGCTCCATCTTCAATCGTCCAGACTTCCGGAAAACCTTTCATATTATACCCATGCCATCCATCAGCTTTTTTCCCGTCAAATAACAGTTGCCAACCCTTTTCCTTCTCTTTAACTGACAGGGTATTGACGGGTGCATTCTTGTCCAGTTCAGCATAAAGAGCCAGGGGATCTCTTGTGCTTGATTTTG